>CAZDAO010000195.1:0-6964 GCA_964503015.1 uncultured Nocardioides sp.
TGAAGCCCTGCACGAAGGCGCTGTAGGTCTCGTTGATCAGCCGCTGCGACTCCGCGGCGATCGTGGCGAAGACCAGGGAGCTCTTCCCCGAGCCCGATACGCCCGTGAACACCGTGAGCCGGCGCTTGGGCAGCTCGACGGAGACGTCCTGGAGGTTGTTCTCGCGCGCCCCCTCGACCCGGATCAGGTCGTGCGCGTCGGCCGGATGTGCAGTGGTCATGCGTGCTCTCTCCCCTGTGCTGGTGGTGCGCCCACACGGCTGCGGGCCATCCTGCCAGTCCGACGTGCCGGAGGCTCCCGACGTGACCGGCACGCGTGTCCATCCGTGGGGATGTGGTGGTGGTCAGGGCGCACCTGACAGGCTCCACGCCATGACCACTGACGACGACCAGCTCGGAGCCGTTGCCGCGATCATGGAGGACACCCGCATCGCCGTCCTCACCTACGTCTCGCTCGAGGGCACGCTCGTGTCGACGCCGATGGGCACCCAGGACTTCGAGGAGCCCGGCACCGTCTGGTTCCTCACCGAGCGCGACACCGACAAGGTGCGCGCCATCCAGGCCGACCCCCGCGTCAACGTGGCGTACTCCAGCGACTCGGGGTGGGTCTCGCTCACGGGCACGGCGAGCGTCAGCGACGACCGCGCCAAGCTGCGCGAGCTGTGGGACGCGTCCGCGGGGGCGTTCATGACCGGCGACGCCGACGACCCGTCCAACGTGCTGCTGCGCGTCGACGGCCGCACCGCCGAGTACTGGGAGTCGCCCGGGAAGGTGAAGGCGGCGATCCAGGTCGCGAAGGGCCTCATCGGCGACGGTCGCCCCGATCTCGGGGACAACGACACCGTCGACCTGTAACCCTGTCGAGCATGCTCGTCGACGCGCACGGACCCGCACACCCCGACGACGTCTGGCACCAGTTCACCCGGCCCGAGACGTGGCGCACGTGGGCGCACCTGATCCAGAGCGTGGACGCCTCGGACGACGTCCTCGTCCCGGGCACCACGGGCACGGTCCACGGATTCGCCGGGGTGCCCATCGCGTTCACCGTCACGGCGGTCGACCCGGGGCTGCGTTCCTGGTCGTGGACGGTGGGCGGTCGGTTCGCCGGCGCGGCCATGGACCACTTCGTCCTGCCGGCTCCCGGCGGCGGCACGCGCGCGGTGCTCCGGGTCCCCGGTCGGTCCGCCGCCCTGCTGCAGGGCTACCGCCTGCCCGCCACCAGGGCGCTGCGGCGGCTCGTCGCCGAGCCCGGTGGACCGGGCACCGTCGAGGAGGTCCGGACCTTCGACTTCGCCTTCGCCCCGTCCTACGCCGCAGCCGGGCGTGCGTTCGGGATCACCCCCGCCACGGCGACCGTCGAGGTGGGGCCGCGCTGGCTCTTCGTCGGCTACGGGCCGTGGCGTCTCGTCACGCCGGTGGACAACATCGCCTCAGCAGAGATCACCGGTGGTTTCGCCTGGATCAAGACAGCCGGTCCGCCGCACCTGTCGCTGGAGGACCGCGGGATCTCGTTCACGACCAACGGCGACCGCGCGCTGTGCCTCACCTTCCACGAGCCGGTGCCCTCCATCGACCCCACGGCGACCATCACCCACCCGGCAGCCACCATCTCGGTCGCCGACCCCGAGGGCCTCGCCGAGGCGCTCGGCGTCGAGGTCTGACCGGTCGTAGGCCCCCGGCCGGCTTCGCAGCTCAGCCGCGGACGAGCTCGAGCCCCAGCCACTCCGCGAGGGCGTGCAGCTCGGCGTCGACGCGGTCGCGACGCCTGCTGGACCAGGCACCGTCCTCGTGCACGGCGTCGACGACCAGCACCCCAGCGTCGCGGTCGGAGGTGGCGTCGACCTTGCCGACGAGCTCGTCGCCGTCGAGCACCGGCATCGCCCAGTAGCCCCACAGTCGCTGGTCCGCGGGCTTGTACATCTCCAGCTGGTAGTCGAAGTCGAATAGGTCGGTCATCCGCTTGCGGTCGAAGACCAGCCGGTCGAGCGGCGACAGGATCGCGGTGCGGCCCTCGAACCGGTCGTCGAGCAGGGCGGGGTCGACCCGCCAGAGGCCGCGGACACCCTCCACCCGCGCCGGCTCCCCTGTGTCGCGCACGTCGTAGGGCTCGTGCCAAGCCTCGAGTGCGCGTGGCCGGGCCAGCCCCAGCGCCCGCAGTCGTCGCATCGCCAGCGTGCGATGGGCCTCCTCCCCCGGCACCGCTGGGTCGCCGGGGTGGACCCGCTCGGCGAGGTCCCACCGGCGCTCGCGTCCCTCACGGGAGGCGACCGCGACCTCGCCGCGGGCCTCCATGCACTCCAGGAGCCGCATCACGTTCTTGTTGTTGGTCCACCCCGACGAGCGCCACGGCACCTCGCAGCTGTCGGGGAGGTCGCGGGCGGCGGTGGGGCCCTCGCTGCGCAGGAGCGCGAGGACCTCGCGCCGGGCGCCGTCGTTGGCGGCGACCCAGTCGCGGAGCTCCTCCTGCCACTCCTTGAGCGGCGGCTCGCCGGGCCAGGCGTCCATGTCGGCCTGGAACAGGGCGACGTCCTCGCTCGGCCGCAGCATCGCGCGGTGCTCGACCACGGCACCGTCTCCGACGAGCCTCGCGAGGTCCTCCGGGTCGTAGCCGGAACCGATCCGGGTCCAGAGCGCGAGATCGGCGTGCTCGGCGACCACGCGGGTGAGGTCGACCTGGAGGAAGCCGAGGTGCCGGAGCACCCCGAGCACGTCGTCGGGGCGCTCGGCGTCGAGCAGCTGCGCGCGGACCGCGATCCGGCGCGCCTGGGCCCGGGTGAGCTCGTGAGGCCTCATGTGGCCGTCACCAGGACAGCTCGGCGCAGGCCGCCGCGTCGGTCTCGACCTGGACCGTCGCGTGGTCGATGCCGTGGCGCTCGCGCAGCAGGGTCCGCGCCGCGGCCAGCACCGCCTCGCGGTCGGTCGTGGAGCCGGCCACCAGGTGGGCGGTCGCGACGTGCATGCCGGAGGTGAGGGTCCACAGGTGCAGGTCGTGGACGTCCGTGACGCCTCCCATCGCCTCGAGCTCGGCGGCGACCACGTCGGGGTCGACACCCGCGGGAGCGTGCTGCCCCAGCACGGTGAGCACCTCGCGGCCGAGCACGACGGCGCGGACCGCGACGAACAGCGCGATCGCCACGGCGACCGCGGTGTCCCACCAGCCCTGGCCGGTGGCCAGGACGAGGGCGGCCGCGGCCATCACGCCCACCGAGCCGAGGCTGTCGGCGACGACCTCGAGGTAGGCACCCTTGACGGCCAGGCTCTCGCTCGCACCACCGCGCAGCAGGATGAGGGCCACGAGGTTGACGAGCAGGCCCAGGGCGCCGACGACCAGCATCGGGGTGGTCGCGGGCTCGACGTCGCGACCTGCGCGTCGCGCGGCCTCCACGGCGACGTAGAGGGCGGTGCCGAGCATCAACAGGACCGTGAAGCCGGAGGCGAACACCTCGGCGCGGTAGGAGCCGTAGGTCCGGCGCCCCGTCGTGTCGGGCCGGGTGGCGATGCGGGTGGCCGCCAGGGCGGCGCCGAGCGCGACGACGTCGGCCGCCATGTGTCCGGCGTCGGAGAGCAGGGCGAGCGAGCCGGACCACAGGCCGGCCGCGAGCTCGACGAGGAAGAAGGTGAGGACCAGCCCGAACGCCACGGCCAGCCGCCAGCGGTGGCGGGCTCCGGCATGACCGTGACCGTGACCGTGCCCCGCACCCATGGCTCGATCGTAGGACACCGGTCCGACGCGCCGGTGCAGTGCCGGAGGACCAGGCCGTGATGACCCGTTCGGGTCATTCGTGCCCCAATATCAGGCACTTCCCAGGCGTTCTCGCCTGCGTCGCGTCATGCGGTGTCAGGCTCGACGTCACACGTAGGACACCGCAACGCCAGCAACAGCGCCAGCAACATGCCATGGGGGCAGATCATGTGGGACACCGTCGAGGCCAGCTCGGTCCATCTCTCGCACGACCTTCCGTGCGCCGGGTGCGGTCACGGGACGCACACCTACCTCCCGTGCTCGGACACCTGCGACTGCGCCCACGGGCGCGACCGGTCGCTCAGCGGCGTCTGAGCCGCCGGCGCAGCTTGGCGACCGCGCCCTCGCGCGGCGGCGGGTTGCCGTGCTCGTCCAGCTCGTAGGCGGCCACCTTGGCCAGGCGCGGCCGCTCCTGGTCGTCGACCACCTTCCCGGTGACCCACCACATCCGCAGGCTCCGTCCCGACACCTGCAGGCACGCGAGGTTGTTGTCGAACCACGGCCCCTCGGCGTAGCGCCAGGTCAGGGGCGCGTCGGGCACCCGCGCCGAGCGGGAGGCGAGCCGCCCCACCGGGCCCGCGACGCCGTACGACAGCACGGCCGTTGCGAAGCGCATGTTGCGCGACAGAGGGTTGCGGATCGGTGAGCACACCGCCTGGAGGAGCGTGGACTGCACCGCGCGGCCGTCGGTGGGCCACGCCTCGCTCACGTAGCTGTGGTGCACGTCGCCGGACAGGAAGGTGACGGTCGACGGTGCGCGCCCCCGCTCCCCCGCGGCCACCTCCAGTACCTGGCGGGCGACCTCCTGGAAGCTCTTCTGGAACGCACCCCAGTGCTCGAGGTCGACCGCCTGGCGCAGCTTCTCCCCGGCGCGGGAGCCGCGGTCGCCCCAGGCGCCCTGCGCGAGCGCCTCGCTGAACGCCTCGAGGTGGTGCAGCCCGCGAGCGAGCAGGAAGGGCAGCGACGTGGCCACGAGCAGGTGGTCGACGTCGCCGCACAGCTGGTCGTCGAGCCACCGGGCCTCGTCGGGGTCCAGCATGGCCCGCGACTCCGGACGCAGGTCGCGCGCAGCACGCGAGTCCACCACGACGAGCCGCGCCTGGCTGTCGAAGTCACGGACGTGGCTCCAGCGGTAGGTCTCCGGCTGCTGGTCGACCCGCTCGGCGAAGGCGTCGATGACCGGCCCGAGGTCGTGCTCGACGTCTCCCTCGTGCGCCACCACCCGCTGCCACAGCTCGTCCTGCGCCCGCTGGGCGGGTGAGAGGTTGCCGAGGTGCTGGTAGACCCAGTACGACGACAGGCCGGCCACGATGCGCCCGTGCCACCAGGACGTGGCCTCCATCTCCCGCCGCCAGTCCAGCGAGGTGTTCCAGTCGTCGCGGATGTCGTGGTCGTCGAAGATCATCGCGCTCGGCAGCGTCGACAGGAGCCACCGGTTGGCGGGATCGGACCAGGCCAGGCGGTAGAGGTGTGCGTACTCCTCGTAGTCCTGGAGCTCGGTCCACGGAGGCTGCTCGATGTCGCGACGGGACTCGATGAAGGCCCGCATCTCGTCGGTCGTCTCGTCCGCGTAGACCTGGTCGCCCAGGAGGAGCAGGAGGTCGGGCAGCTGCGGCGCGAGGTCGGGGTCGTCCGGATCTGCGCTCTCGGCCGGCTCGACCCGGTCGGCCATCCGCAGTGCCCAGGCGCGCAACGCGTCGACGCCGTGCACCCGGTTGCCCGCCTCGTCGTGGGTCACCGACGTGCGGCAGGAGCCGAACGCGAGGCGGAGCGGGCGTCCCGGCTCCAGCGTCGCGATGACGGGCGCCGGGAACGGCGAGTCCGGCTCGGGCCAGACCCGCACGTCGTCGACGTCGACGGTGTAGGCCTCGGTGCTGCCGGGCGCGAGGCCGACGAGCTCGACGAGCGCGTAGTGGTGGCCGTGGACGGCGAAGGTGCGGGCCGTGGCGGAGGCGTCCCCACGCACGACGGTGACGGTCGCGGGGTCGCGCGTCTCGACCCACACCGCGGCGGACGCGTCGTCGACGTACCTCAGCAGGGGGCCCAGGACCAGCGGCCCGTCACTCCCGTTCACGGCTGGAGCAGGACCTTGATCGCCCGGCGCTCGTCCATGGCCCGGTAGCCCTCGGGAGACTCCGACATCGGCAGGGTCAGGTCGAAGACCTTGCCGGGGTCGATGGCGCCGGAGAGCACCCGGTCGAGCAGGTCGGGCAGGTACCGGCGGACCGGCGCCATGCCGCCGGCGAGGCCGACGTTCTTCTGGAACATCCGGCGCACCGGGAGCTCCACGCCGTGGGGCACGCCGACGAAGCCGACGGTCGACCCGGGGCGGGCGATGGCGAACGCGGTCTTCATCGACTCGTCCGTGCCGACGCACTCGAGCACGGCGTCGGCGCCGACACCGTTGGTGAGCTCGGCGATCCGGGCGATGCCCTCCTTGCCGCGCTCGGCGACGACGTCGGTCGCCCCGAAGGCGCGCGCGACCTCCTGGCGGGACTCGTGGCGCGACATCGCCACCACGCGCTCGGCGCCGAGCTGGGCGGCGGCGAGCACGCCGCAGAGGCCGACCGCGCCGTCGCCGATGACGACCGCGGTCACACCCGGCCGTACACCGGCGGAGACCGCTGCGTGCCAGCCGGTGGGCAGCACGTCGGAGAGGGTCAGCAGCGACGGGATGAGGGAGGCGTCGGGCATCGCGTCGGTCTTCACCAGGCTGCCATCGGCCTGGGTCACCTGGGCGTACTCCCCCTGCCCGCTCTGGGTGAAGCCGCCGTGCTCGCAGGCCGACTGCACGCCGGCGCGACAGTGTGCGCAGGTGTTGTCGCTGTGGCAGAACGGGACGATCACGAAGTCGCCGGGCGCGAAGTCACGGACCTCTGACCCGACCTCCTCGACCACGCCCACGCACTCGTGCCCGATCGTCGAGCCGGCATCGACAGGATTGGCGCCCCGGTAGGGCCACAGGTCGGAGCCGCAGATGCATCCGGCGACGACCTTGACCACGGCGTCGGTCGGCTCCTCGATCGTCGGGTCGGGGACCTCCTCGAAGCGGATGTCACCGGGGGCGTGGATGGTGGTTGCGCGCATGGCGGCGATCCTGCCACGCGCTGTGCCGGGCCTCTCCCCTCCCAAGGGCGAGCGGACCGGCCCGGCGCGGCCGGAGTGGCTTTATCTCATATCTGAGATACCGTGGTCGTCATGGCTGACTACAAGGGCCGCATCG
>CAZDAO010000196.1:0-228 GCA_964503015.1 uncultured Nocardioides sp.
CCCCTCAGTCCAGGAAGCCGACGAGCTGCCAGCGCCCGTCGGCCCAGTCGAAGGACAGGTCGAAGATGCCGTAGGACTCCTGCGCCTCGCTCGGCATGCCGCGGCCGGCCTCGACGCGCCACAGCTCGCGCTCGGCGACGAGGTCTGCCGCCGCCCCGGACGCGCCCGCAGCGCCGGCCGGTCGCACCGCCGACTGCCACCACGGACCGGTCTCCACCCCGTGGGCGA
>CAZDAO010000196.1:238-6953 GCA_964503015.1 uncultured Nocardioides sp.
GCGACGACGGCCCGCACCTTCCACAGCCGGCCACGCCACAGGAACTGGTCGGGGTCCTCGGTCTCGCCCCGTCGCACCTCGACGGGGTCGTCGTACTGCCTCATCGCGCCTCCTCGACACGTCCGTCGACCCCGGGGGCGGCCCGGTGACGGTGGGGGTCGAGGTCACCGCCACCGGGTCGCATCGAACACCTGTTCGAACACCCACAACCGTACTACCCCCCACCGACAAGCCGTCAAGGGAATCGGCGAACTGTGCAGAACCGCGCGGCGACCCCCGCGCGGAGGCACCGAGCGGAGGCACTGCGCGGAGGCGCTGCGCGACTCGTCAGTCCTCGCGGAGGTAGGCGGTGGTGTCGCGGTGCCAGAGGAAGAAGGACAGCACCAGTCCCTCCACGATCACGAGGGCCGAGAGCACCACGAAGATGGCGGGCAGGTGCGCGTCGAGGGCGACCGCCCCGACGAGCACGCCCACACCCGCGGTCGCGGTCAGCACCGGGCGGGTCCAGCCGTGGCCTCCGCGGAAGAAGGACCCCAGCACCAGCGCGAGCGCTGCGAAGCCGACGAACGCGACGACCGACAGCGCCACGAAGCCGGGCACGATCGGGCTCTCGCGCAGCTGCTCGATGCCGCCCTGCGCCAGGATGTCCTGCGCGGACGGGTTGCCCTCGGCCCAGCCCAGGATGACGTCGTCGCGCATCAGCCAGATGAGCAGCGTGATCACCGCCGAGGTCGCCACGATCAGTCCCAGCACTCGCATGCTGTTGACCACGGATCCGGGCACGTCGCGCGCCATGCAAACTCCTCGGGCAGGTCGGTCTCGTCGCTAGGCTCGCCATCATGTCGAGCGAGCACACGTCCATCACCTCATTTCGAGGCGAGCTCACCCGGCGCGGTGGGACGGGTGACGTGGTCATCCTGCCCGACAGCGCCCACACCGCGGCACTCGCCGCGGCGGCACTGGGGTGTGACGTCGGCGCCATCGCCAACAGCCTCCTCTTCGACGCCGACGGCGAGCCGGTGCTGATCCTGACCTCCGGGGCCCACCGGGTCGACACCGCGGCGGTCGCCGAGCGCATCGGCGTCGGCCGCCTGAAGCGTGCCGACCCCGACTTCGTGCGCCGCCACACCGGGCAGGTCATCGGCGGCGTGTCGCCCATCGACCACCCAGCTCCCGTCCCGACCTGGATCGACCCGTGGCTGCGGCGGCACGAGGTGGTCTGGGCCGCCGCGGGGCACCCGGCGGCGGTCTTCTCCACGACGTACGACGAGCTGGTCGCGATGACGGGTGCCGTCGAGGTCGACGTGGACTGATGGACGCCCTCGCACTCACCTTCTCCAGCGGCTGGGCCAGCGGCGTCAACGCCTACCTCGTGGTCCTCGTCCTCGGCGTCGCCGACCGGACGGGGTCCTTCGCCGAGATCCCCGACGTGCTGGCGCGCTGGGACGTGCTGGCCGCGGCCGGCTTCCTCTACGCGATGGAGTTCATCGCGGACAAGATCCCCTACGTCGACTCCACGTGGGACGCCGTGTCCACGGCGATCCGGCCCACGGCCGGCGCCGTCATCGGCGTGCTGCTGGCAGGTGACGCCACCTCGCTCGAGCAGGCGGTGCTCGGCGTGGTGGGCGGCGGGACGGCACTGCTCAGCCACCTCGCGAAGGCGGGAGGGCGACTCGCCATCAACTCCTCGCCCGAGCCCGCGAGCAACGTCGTGTCCAGCCTCACCGAGGACGCCGCGGTGCTGGGCGTGGTGTGGTTCTCCCTCGAGCACCCGCGCGCTGCCGCCGCGATCGCCGGCGTCCTGCTGCTGCTCGGGCTGGTGCTGCTGTTCGTCCTCGGGCGGGCGGTCCGTCGCGGCTGGCGCAGGTGGAAGCGGAAGGACCCGGCGCGACGGGGCGGCTCGACCGCCCAGGCTGGCCCACCGTGACGCGCGTGGTGGTGGTCGGCGGGGGCTTCGGCGGCATGGCCGCAGCAGCACGGCTCGCCAAGCTCGGCCACGAGGTCACCCTCCTGGAGCGCTCGGCGAACCTCGGCGGTGCGCTCTCCACGCAGGAGCAGGACGGCTTCGCCTGGGACGCCGGACCGACGACCACGCTCCTGCCCGCCGTTGTGCGCGACCTCTTCCGCAAGTCCGGCCGCCCGCTCGAGCGGGAGGTCGACCTGCAGCCGCTCGACGTGGTGCGCGAGCACCGCTTCGAGGACGGTACGACGCTGCGGCTGCCGGGCGGCTCGAGGTCGGCCCAGCTCGCCGCCGTCGACGCGCTCGGCCCCGGGCTGGGCCGGCAGTGGGTCGACCACGTGGCGACGTACGGCGACACGTGGGAGCTGCTGCGCAAGGAGTGGTTCGAGCGGCCCTTCGACGCGGCGGTGGCGCCACGCGACCTCACCGACCTGCTCGGACGCCGCGAGTCGCTGCGCAGACGGCTGCGGCGGACGTTCACCGACGAGCGGCTGCGCCTCGTGGCCGGCCACCGGCTGGTCATGGACGGCCACGACCTCGGCGAGATCCCGGTCTTCGCGGGCGTCGACGTCTACCTCGAGCAGCGCTTCGGAGCCTGGACCGTCCCGGGCGGGCTCGCGGCCCTCGGCACCGCGATGGCCGAGCGCCTGGGACTGCGCGGCGTCACGGTGCTCACCGCCACCGAGGCGCTCGACCTCGTGGTGGCGGACGCCGGGGTCGCGGGGGTCCGCACGGCGGACGGCGTCGTCCCGGCCGACCGCGTGGTGGTGGCGATCGACCCGCGGCGCCTCCCCGCGCTGGCGCCGTACGCCAGGAGGACGATGCCGGCCATCCCGCCCGTCGTGTGCCACGTCGGGCTGGAGGGCACCCCCGACATCGAGGTCCCCGACCTCGCGCACGAGGTCGTGCTGCACGGTGATCCGCTGCTCGTCCTGCGCACCGGCGGCCGGGCGCCCGAGGGCGGTGCCGCCTGGACCGTGCTGGCCCGCGGCCGGCTCGCCGAGGACCCCCTGCTCGCCCTGGCGCGCCGCGGCGTCGACGTGCGCCGGCAGGTCGTCACCCGGCTCGACCGCTCACCGCGTGAGCTGGTCGAGCAGTGGGGCGGCTCGCCGCACGGCGTGCTGTGGCAGGGACCGCGCACGGCCCGCACCCGCCTCGGCCCGCGCACCCCGGTGCCGGGCGTGCTGACCGCCGGCGCCCATGCCACGACGGGGTCCGGGCTGCCGTTCGCCGGGCTCAGCGCAGCACTGGTCGCCGAGCTGGTCGGACGGGCGTGATCAGGCCAGCTCCCACACGACCGTGACGGTCGTCGTCACGGTCGTCTCCCCCGGTTCCACCCCGCCGGAGTCACGCAGCATCACCGCCTTGGGCAGGGGTCCCGGCCCGTCCTGCGCGTGGTTCTCGACCACCGACTGGACCGCCCCCAGCCCGGCGCCGGCCATCCGCGCGAGAGCGGCGGCCTTCTCGCGGGCGTCGTGGAAGGCGGCCTCGCGCGCCTTGCCGCCCGCCCCGTGGTCCTCGGTGACCTCGAGCCCGACGCTGTCCACTGCGAGGCCGTCACCCACCTCGCGGGCCAGCTCGCCGAGCATCGTCCCGGCCTCGGCGAGGTCGGCGCACGCGAGGGCGAAGGCGTGGCGGGCCTCGTAGCCCTGACGGCGTCCCTCGTGGTCGTGGAAGGGCCACACGGAGATCCCGGTGGAGGCGATCCGCCGCGCCTCGGTGTGGCGGCCGGCGACCTCGACGACGGTGGTGGCGCTCGCGGCCATGGCGTCGTAGGCCTCGGCCACGCCCGCGCCGCGGGCCACCGCCGCGACCCGGACGACGGCGCTGTCGGGCGCGGCCCGGGCGGTGCCGGTCCCGGTGACCGTGACGGTGCGCATGGGCCCACCGTAGTGGTCCCGCGACGGGCCGCTCAGACGGTGATGCGCAGGTTGTCGAAGATCTCGCGCGTCGCCTTGGAACGGTTGAGCGTGTAGAAGTGCAGGCCCGGCGCGCCGGCGTCGAGCAGCGCCTCGCACAGCTCGGTCGCGATGGCGATGCCCTCCTCGCGCAGCCGGGCCGGGTCGTCGGCGTACGGCGTCAGGCGGGCGCGGACCTCGTCGGGGAGCTCGCGGCGCGAGAGCTCGACCATCCGCTCCATCGAGCGGAGGTTCAGGATCGGCATGATGCCGGGGATGATCGGCAGGTCGGCGCCGACGGCCTCGGCGCGCTCGACGAGGGCGACGTAGTCGGAGGCCCGCAGCACCATCTCGGTGACGGCGAACTCCGCCCCGGCGTCGTACTTCGCTTTGAGCACCCGCGCGTCCTGGTCGAGGTCGACGGCGTCCACGTGGCCCTCGGGGAAGGCCGCCACGCCGATGCGCATGTCGGGCCGCCGCCGGATCAGGTCGACGAGCTCGCTGGCGTAGGTGAGGCCGCCCTCCGTCGGGGTCCACGGCGTGCCCGGGCCGCCCGGCGGGTCGCCGCGCAGTGCCATGACGTGCTGCACGCCGGCGGAGGCGAGGTCGTCGAGGATCGCGTCGATCTCGCCGGTGGTGTGGCCCACGCAGGTGAGGTGCGCGACGGGGAGCAGGCTGGTCTCCCGGGCGATCCGTGCGGTGATCGCCACCGTGCGGTCGCGGGTGGTGCCGCCGGCGCCGTAGGTCACCGACACGAAGGTCGGTGCGTAGGGCTCCAGCTCGGTGATGGCCTGCCAGAGCTGCTGCTCCCCCGCCTCGTCCTTGGGCGGGAAGAACTCGAAGGAGAAGGATCGGTCTCCGCGCGCGAGCAGCTCGCGCATGCTCAGTCCCCGTGCGTGCGTCATACGCAACAGCCTACGGAGGGATGCGCCGTCCGGGGCATCCCGTCCCATGTTTAGGCTGAATGGGTGACGACCTGGGACCCCGCAGCCTTCCGCGACGAGGTCCAGGAGGTGCTCGACGCGTTCCTCGACGACCGGGCCGTCGAGCTCTCCGCGCTCGGTCCCGACGCCGGCCGGCTGATCGACGAGGCGCGTACGGCGGTCCGCGGCGGCAAGCGCTTCCGGGCCGCCTTCTGCCACTGGGGCTACCGCGCGATCCGGCCGCAGGTCGACGACGCCGCTGCCCTCGCACGCGCCTGCGCCTCGCTCGAGATGCTGCACGCGAGCGCACTGGTCCACGACGACTACATGGACGCCTCCGACACCCGTCGCGGCCGGCCCGCCACCCACCGCGCCTTCGAGGCCGAGCACCGCTCGGCCGGCTGGCGCGGCGACCCGGCCCAGTACGGCGCGGCCGCCGCGATCCTGCTCGGCGACCTGCAGCTGGGCTGGGCCGGCGACATGCTCCGCCACAGCGGGTTCGCCCCCGACGAGGTGGCCGCCGGCCTCCGGCTCTTCGAGCTGTGCCGCAACGAGGTCATCGCCGGGCAGTTCCTCGACGTGTCGGTCCAGGCCCGAGGGCGTGCCGACGTCGACACCGCGATGACCGTGCTGCGCTACAAGTCGGCGAAGTACTCCATCGAGCGGCCGCTGCACATCGGCGCCGGCCTCGCGGGCGCCACCGACCGACAGCTCGAGCAGCTCACCCGCTTCGGCCTGCCCCTCGGCGAGGCGTTCCAGCTGCGCGACGACCTGCTCGGCGTCTTCGGCGACCCCGAGGAGACCGGCAAGCCGGCCGGCGACGACCTGGTGGAGGGCAAGCGCACAGTGCTGGTCGCGCTCGCCCTGGACGCCGCCCCCCAGCCGCAGGCCCGGCGCCTCGACTCCGCGCTCGGCACGCCGCTGACCGCCGCCGACGTCGACGAGCTGCGCGGCATCATCGAGGGCTCCGGCGCGCGGGCCCAGGTCGAGGAGGTCATCGGACACCTCGCCGACCGCGCCGTCGACGCCCTGCACGCCGCCGACGTCGACCCCGGCGCGCGCGAGGTCCTCACCCAGCTCGCCGCAGCCGCCACCCAGCGCAACGTCTAGCCCGCCGGGGTGTCCGCCCGGGTGCCCACCGGGGTGCCTTGCCGGGGGTATCTAACCTCGATACCAGGACGGGGCGGAGAAGGCCGGGAAGGTCCGGGGGCCGAGCGCGTGGGCTGAGGAGGCCGGGCCATCCGGGCGCTCAGCACGCGCGAGCGGAGCGAGCGCCGACAGCTCAGTCCAGGCTGGTGATCCCCGGGACCGCCGGGCCCTCGCCGCGGAGCAGGACGGTGAAGGGCACCCCGCGGTCGGCGTTGACGCGCGAGCCCAGGACGCTGAGCGCGACGTTGAAGGCGCGCTCGTCGGCGCGGGCGAGGGTGCCCCACCCGTCCCAGAGGAGGACGACGCCGGCGGCGTGGGCGCCGATGTCGTGGAGGCAGTCGGCCAGGGCGTCGAAGTTCTGCCCGTAGTAGTCGGGGAAGTCGAGGGCCTCCCCCACCGCCGCGAGGAACGCCGCCTTGCTGTCGCCGGTCGTCCAGCCGTCGACGTGCCCGAAGGCCCAGCCGGCGTGCTCGACCGCGTGGCGTACGTCGTCGACCTCGAACGCGCCGTGCCAGAGGTGGATCCCGGGTGCCTCGTGCCCCGCCAGGACCGCTGCCAGACCGCTCATGCTGTCACCTCGCTATGCGGGAGAAGGACCGGTAGTGGTCGCCGGTGTAGTAGAGCTCCCCACCCTCGCCGGCGACGATGCGACGGGCACCGCGGTCGTCGCGGCCGGGGGTGGGGACCGTGTACTCCTTGTAGTAGCCCAGGGGGTGCTCGGGCAAGAGGTCCTCACGGTTCTCGAAGGTCGACCCGTCACGGTCCGGCTCCGGGAACGGGCCGCC
>CAZDAO010000197.1:0-6932 GCA_964503015.1 uncultured Nocardioides sp.
CTGACCGGGGATCACTGACGAGGCACGCCCGACCGGCACCGAGCCCGTCGGTGCACGCTGACACAATCGCCGCCGTGGACGACGCCCGCGCCAAGGCCGCGGCCACCCGACGCCGCAAGGCTGCCGCGTGGGAGCCCGCGACCACCGACCCGGTCGCGCGGGTGCTGGTGGACGTCGCGCTCGCCCACCTGGACCGCCCCTTCGACTACGCCGTCCCGAAGGCGATGGCCGACACGGCCGTGCCCGGTGCACGGGTGAAGGTCCGTTTCGCGGGGCAGGACGTCGACGGCTTCGTGGTGGCGCGCGGCACGGAGAGCGACCACACCGGGCGGCTGCAGCCGCTGCGACGGGTGGTCAGCCCCGAGCCGGTCCTCGCGCCCGAGATCGTCCGGCTCAGCGAGACCCTTGCCCGGCGCTATGCCGGCGCGCGCTCCGACGTGCTGCGCCTCGCCGTGCCGCCGCGCCACGCCACGACCGAGAAGGAGGCCTCGCCGGCGGCGCCACCGTTCACCGCGACGGCGCCGCACGAGTGGGCACACGTCGCCCACGCCGACGCGTTCCTGCGCCGGCTCGGCGCCCGCGAGTCACCTCGCGCGGTGTGGTCGGCGGCGCCGGGCGACGACTGGCCGGCGATGGTCGCCGAGGTGGTCGCGACGGCGTACGCCGCCGGCCGGGGCGCCCTGGTGTGCGTCCCGGACCGACGCGACGTCGCCCGCGTCGACGCGGCGCTGACCGCCGCGCTGGGCGAGGGGCACCACGTGTGCCTGACCGCGGACGGAGGTCCCGCGCGCCGCTACCGCGACTTCCTCGCGGTCTCCCGCGGGGCTCGGCGCATCGTGGTCGGCACCAGGTCGGCAGCGTTCGCCCCGGTGCACGACCTCGGCCTGGTCGTCCTGTGGGACGACGGCGACGACCTGCACGCCGAGCCCCGCGCGCCCTACCCCCACACCCGTGAGGTGCTCCTCACCCGCGCCGAGCAGCAGGGCACAGCCGCCCTGGTCGGCGGCTTCGCCCGCACCCCCGAGACGCAGCAGGTCCTCGCGAGCGGGTGGGCCCACGAGCTCGCCGTGCCGCGCGACGTGCTGCGGCGGCGCGTGCGGGTGGAAGCGGTGCCCGCCGAGGACCGCGCCGTCGGCACCCGCATCCCGCGGGCGGCGTACGACGCCCTCCGGCGCGGCCTGGAGGTCGGGCCGGTCCTCGTCCAGACGCCCCGCGCCGGCTACGCCGCCTCGCTCGCCTGCGACACCTGCCGCTCGCCGGCCCGGTGCACCGCCTGCACCGGCCCGCTCGCGGTCGGCGGTCCGACCGATCCGCCGCACTGCAGGTGGTGCGGCCACGTGGAGCGCGCGTGGGCGTGCCCGACGTGCGGAGGTCGCGGGTTGCGCGCCCCGGTGCGCGGCGAGGCCCGGACCGCGGAGGAGCTCGGCCGGATGTTCGCCGGCACGACCGTCCGCAGCTCCAGCGGCGAGCGGGTGCTCGACCGCGTGTCCGACCGTCCCGACATCGTGGTCGCCACCGTCGGAGCCGAGCCGGTGGCCGACACCGGCTACGCCGCCGTCGTCGTGCTCGACACCTGGTTGAGCCTGGCCCGCGACGACCTGCGGGCCGCCGAGGAGGCGCTCCGGCGCTGGCTCAACGCCGCCGCCCTCGTGCGCGAGGGCGGCCACGTCGTGGCGGTGGGGGACCCCGCGCACCCGGCGCTGCAGGCCCTCGTCCGGTGGGACCCGGCCGGCTTCGCGCGGCGCGAGTCGGACGAGCGGGCCCAGGCACACCTGCCCCCGGCAGCCCGGCTGGCGACCGTGACCGGTGACCTCGGCGCCCTCGACGACGTCCTGCACCTCCTCGACCTCCCCGAGGGCGCGGAGGTGCTCGGCCCCGTCCCGGTCGACGACGAGCACCGGGTGCTGCTGCGCGTGCCCTGGTCGCACGGCGCTGCTCTGTCCCAGGCGCTCGGCGACCTGCAGCGCATCCGGTCGGCGCGCAAGCTCGACCCGGTCCGGATCCAGGTCGACCCCCTCAGTGTCTGACCGCGACTGGGTGCGGGAGCGGCGCCGTCCCTAGACTGGGGTGTTCCGTGCGGCGTCCCACCGACCAGGGCGCCGCCTGCTCCCAGGTCAAAGGAGTTCCGTGGCCGTCCAGCCGATCCGCCTCTTCGGTGACCCCGTCCTGCGCCAGCGTGCGGTCGAGGTCGACAGCTTCGACAGGGAGCTCCAACGGCTGGTCACCGACCTCACCGACACCATGCTCGCCGCGCCGGGCGCCGGGCTGGCCGCGCCGCAGATCGGGGTCGGCCTCCGGGTCTTCACCTGGAACGTCCACGGCGAGGTCGGTCACCTCGTCAACCCCACCCTCCAGCTCTCCGACGAGACCCAGGACGGTCCCGAGGGCTGCCTCTCGCTGCCCGAGCTGACCTACGAGTGCCTGCGGGCGATGTCCGTGGTCGCCACCGGGTTCGACATGTACGGCGAGCCGGTGCGGATCGAGGCCTCCGAGCTGCTGGCGCGCGCGATGCAGCACGAGACAGACCACCTCGACGGGATCCTGTTCATCGACAAGCTCGACACCGAGGCCCGCAAGGCGGCGATGAGAGAGATCCGCGAGTCGGACTGGTTCGGGCTGGAGCAGCCGACGGTCCGGGTGAGCCCGCACAGCACCTTCGGGCTGGGCCTCTGATGCGCGTCGTGTTCGCCGGCACCCCCGAGGTGGCCCTGCCTGCACTCGACGCCATCGCCGCGAGCCGACACGAGCTGGTCGGTGTGGTCACCCGTCCCGACGCCCCGAGCGGCCGGGGCCGCAGGCTGGTGGCGAGCCCGGTGGCGCAGCGGGCGGAGGAGCTCGGCGTACCGGTCCTGAAGCCCGAGCACCCCCGCGACCCCGGCTTCCAGGCCGAGCTCGCCGCGCTGCGACCGGACGCCTGCCCGGTGGTCGCCTACGGTGCCCTGCTGCCGCAGTCCGCGCTCGACCTGGCACCGCACGGCTGGGTCAACCTGCACTTCTCGGTGCTGCCCGCCTGGCGCGGCGCGGCCCCCGTCCAGCACGCCCTCTGGGCGGGCGACGAGGTCACCGGCGCGACGACCTTCCGCATCGTCAAGGAGCTCGACGCCGGCCCGGTCTTCGGGGTGATGACCGAGCGGATCCGACCGGACGACACCGCGGGCGACCTCCTCCACCGGCTCGCCGAGGGCGGTGCCGGCCTGCTCGTGCAGACCCTCGACGGCATCGAGGACGGGTCCCTGGAGTCCCGCCCGCAGCAGGAGGACGGCGTGTCGTTCGCGCCGAAGATCCTCGTCGAGGACGCACGGATCGACTGGACCCACCCCGCCGTCGCGGTGGACCGCCAGGTGCGGGCCTGCACTCCCGCCCCCGGTGCCTGGAGCACGTTCGAGGGCGAGCGGTTCAAGGTGGGCCCGGTTGCGGTCGTCGACCACGAGCCGATCCCGGCAGGCGTCCTGGAGGTCACCAAGAACGCCGTCCTGGTCGGCACCGGCACGGCTCCCGTCCGGCTGGGAGACGTCAAGGCCTTCGGCAAGAAGCAGATGCCCGCTGCCGACTGGGCGCGAGGCGTGCGCCTGGAGTCCGGCGCCCGCTTGGGCGAGGGCGACGGCTCGTGACCACGTCCCGCCCGGCGCGCCCGGAGGACATCGACGAGATCTGCGGCTCGCTGCCGGAGACCGAGCTCGGCACCTCGTGGGGCGACCGCCCGACGTGGAAGGTGCCGCGCGGCGACAAGGGCAAGGGATTCGTCCTCTACCGCGCACCGCACAAGACGGCGGTCGACCCCGAGACGGGGGAGATGTACGACGACCTGGTCGTGGTCGTGACCCCCACGGAGGCGGACAAGCAGGCCCTCGTCGAGGACGGGTCGACGCCGTTCTTCACGATCGACCACTTCAAGGGCTACAACGCCGTGCTGGTCCGGCAGTCGCGGCTCGGTGAGATCGACCGCGACGAGCTCGCCGAGGTGATCACCGACGCGTGGGCCGCCAGGGCCCCGAAGCGGCTGGTCCGGGAGCACTTCGGTGGGTGAGCGCCGCCGCCCGGTGGACCGTCCGCGTCGCGCGGCTCTCGACGTGCTGACCGCGGTCCGCGTCGACGAGGCCTACGCCAACCTGGTGCTGCCGCAAGTGCTGCGCAAGCACCGTCTCGAGGGCCGCGACGCCGCCCTGGCCACGGAGCTGGCCTCGGGTGTGATCCGGATGCAGGGCCTCTACGACCCGATCATCGACGCGTGCCTGACCCGGCCGCGGCTGCAGGCGGAGGTGCGCGACGTGCTCCGGCTCGGGGTGCACCAGCTGCTGTCGATGAGGGTGCCCGACCACGCGGCGATCTCGACCAGCGTCGACCTGGTGCGCGCGACCGTGGGGCAGGGACCCTCCGGCTTCGTCAACGCCGTGCTGCGCAAGGTGGCCCGGCGTGACCTCGCGTCGTGGGTGGCCGAGGTGGCGCCCGACGCCGCGACCGACCCGCACGGCCACCTGGCCGTGGCGCAGTCCCACCCCCGCTGGGTGGTCGACGCGCTGGCCGAGGCGCTCGGCGGCGACGACGAGCTCGAGGCGCTGCTCGCCGCGGACAACGCGGCTCCCCGCGTCACGCTCGTGGCCCGGCCCGGTCTCGCCGACGTCGGTGAGCTGGAGGCGGCAGGTGCAGTCCGCACCCCCCGGTCGCCCTACGGCGCCGTGCTCGCCGGCGGTGACCCCGCGGCCGTCCCCGCCGTGGCCGAGGGACGGGCCGGTGTGCAGGACGAGGGATCCCAGCTCGTCGCCCTCGCGATGGCCGACGCACCGCTGGCGGGCCGCGACCAGCGCTGGCTCGACCTGTGCGCAGGCCCGGGCGGCAAGGCGGCGCTGCTGGCCGCGCTGGCGGCGCAGCGCGGCGCGCACCTCCTCGCCCACGAGCGCCAACCGCACCGGGCGGCGCTGGTCGCGTCCGCGCTGCGGGCGGTGCCGTCGTCGGCGGTCCACGTCGTCGCCGGTGACGGCACGCGTCCGGCGTGGGTGCCCGGCACCTTCGACCGGGTGCTGGTCGACGCGCCGTGCACCGGCCTCGGGGCCCTCCGCCGTCGTCCGGAGTCGCGGTGGCGCCGCAGCCCCGACGACGTCGACGTCCTCGTCGCCCTCCAGCAGGTGCTGCTCGACGTCGCGATCGACTCGGTGCGTCCGGGGGGAGTGGTCGTCTACGCGACGTGCTCGCCGCTCGTCGCGGAGACCTCCGAGGTCGTCGCCGCCGTGCTGGCACGCCGCGGCGACACCGACGAGGTCGGCCGGTTCCAGCTCTGGCCCCACCGCGACGGCACCGACGCGATGTTCGCGGCGACGCTGCGCCGGCGCGCGCTGGCCTGACGATCCCGGTCGACAGCCCGCCCGCAGGGGTACGAAGAATTGGTCAACTCCGTGCCGCCTGTTCACAAGGTTGGCCTACCCGCGCATGATGGGGACAGCACGGTGTGCCGGAGGGGCGCGCCGTGCGACGGGGAGAGAGACGAAGCATGCGGTTGCGGTCCACGCTCACGACGGTCGCTGCGGGGGCACTCCTGTGCGCGCTGCCGGTGGCGCCCGCCCATGCCGACGGCGTCGAGACGCTGGCCGGCCCGGCCACGGGTGACGCCCAGGTCTACCTGACCTACGTCGACTGTGCCGACCTGTTCCGACCGGGCACCGCGCCGGCGTCCCGCCTGAACCTCGGGCCCTTCGACGCGCCGTTGGGTCGTCGTTCACTCGGACTCGTCCCCCGCAGCGCGGGCAGCGCCTCGGGCCCGGTGGTCTGGTTCGACTCGCTCACCGCGGTCCAGTCGGGCTTCTCCGTCGCCTCGACCGGCGGCAGCACCGGCGTGTCGTACGTCGTCGTGGTCACTCCCGACACGCCCCCCGGTGCCGCCTGGCTGGCACGCGCACCGCTGTCCGCGCCCCCTGGCGGCTGGAGCCGGGTCTCGACGTCCGAGATCGCCTACGAGTGGACCCTCCTCGACCTGGCCACCCAGGCTCCCGTGCTGACCGGCGGCACCGCGACCACCGCCGCGTTCGCTGCCGCCCACGGCGACGGCAAGGGGCTCGTCGTGTCGGGCTTCGGCTGCGACGGGGGAGCCTTCAACCTCGACGCCGTCCAGGGCGGCGGGTCGACCTTCGACTTCGAGGGGGTGTCGCTGGAGACCACGGTCTCCGCCAGCCGGTTGCGGGCCGCACCGGGCGACACGGTCACCCTCACCGGCCGGGTCACCGACGCCCACGCGCGGGTGACCGGCGATCCACTGGTCCTCGAGTCACGGGTGCCCGGCGGTGCGTGGCAGGCGACCGAGGCGCCGGTGCTCGCCGACGCCGACGGCCTCGTGTCCGTCGACGTGGCCGTCACCGAGACGACCGAGTTCCGCTGGCACCGTCCCGAGAGCCAGTACGCCGACGAGGGCTGGTCGGTCACGGTCACGGTCACCGTCGCGGACGCCCCCGACCCGGCGACCCCCACCGTAGCGGCGGGGGACAAGCCCACCGACGGGCCCACCGACAGGCCGACGGAGAAGCCGAGTCCGTAGCGTCGGTCGGTCCGGCTATGGTCAGGCCATGGCGTCGCCCTTCACCGAGATCGAGGTCGAGGGCCGCGTCGTCAAGGTCACCAATCCGGACCGGGTCTACTTCCCGCCGTTCGAGGGCCGGCCCGCGGCGACCAAGCTCGACCTGGTGGAGTACTACCTCTCCGTCGGCGACGGCATCGTCAACGCGCTGTTCGAGCGCCCGTGCATGCTCCATCGGTTCCCCAAGGGGCTGACCGGCGACAAGGTCCACCAGAAGCGTCTGCCGGCTGGCGCGCCCGAGTGGGTGGAGACGGTGCAGCTGTTCTTCCCGCGATGGAAGCGCACGGCCGACGAGCTCTGCGTCACCGAGCTCGGGAGCGTCATCTGGGCCGTGCAGATGTCCACGGTCGAGTTCCACCCGTGGAACAGC
>CAZDAO010000198.1:0-6894 GCA_964503015.1 uncultured Nocardioides sp.
GGTGCCGGGCAACCAGGTCTTCGACGAGATCTGGTCGAACCCGCCGATCCGCATCGGCAAGGAGGCGCTGCACGAGCTGCTGCTGACCTGGCTGCCTCGGCTCGCGCCGGGCGGGCGGATGGTGATGGTCGTGGGGAAGAACCTCGGCGCCGACTCGCTCCAGCGGTGGCTCACCGACCAGGGCTGGCCGACCGAGCGGCTCGCCAGCAGCAAGGGCTTCCGGGTGCTGGAGACGCGCCGCGCGGGCTAGGGCGTGCCGTCCAGGAACATCCGCAGCCGGGTGTGCGTGCTGCCCGGGTCCTGAGGCAGGTGGCCGTTGACCGCTCGGCAGACCCAGCCGAGGCGGATCGCGACGGGGACGGCCTCGCGCAGGTCGGTCCGGTCGTAGCGCTCCTCGTAGGGCCGCAGGTACGCCGCGAGGTGGGGCTCGAGGTCCTCCGAGCCCTCCTCGTCGTCGACGCCCCACGCGATCACGCCCTCCAGCGTCACCGACAGCGTGAAGAACGGGTGGGAGACGCACGCGTCGCCCCAGTCGAGGATGTGGGCGCGGCCGTTCGGGACGAAGACCTGGCCGTCGTGCAGGTCGTCGTGCTGCACCGTCTCGCGGATGCCGTACGCCGCCAGCCGGGTGCACAGCTCCTCGATCGCCTCAGGCCCGGGCAGGCGCGGGTCGGGGTCGACGAGCCCGGCCAGCAGGTCGGCGTACGCGTCGGGCAGGGTGGGGAGCCGGCGGTCGGGCAGCCCGAGGCCGAGCAGGGCGTCGACCTCGTCCTCGCACGCGAGCTGGACGCGGGCGTAGGCCTCCAGCACCTCGGGCCAGCGGCCGAGGCTGCGTTCCTCGGCGACGACCTCGCGCAGTCGGGGTGCCATGTCGGCCATCAGCATCCAGCCGGTGCCGGGGTCGAACGCCATCGGCCGAACCACCCGCTGTCCCGATCGCGGTGCGAGGAACGCCGTGAGCGCGGCCTCGTGGCGCATCGTCTCGTCGTTGGCCTTGAACCACACCACGGCGTGGCGCGTCGTGACCCGCATGACCGTCGACCAGTCGGTGACGTGGGTCTGCTCGATCCGCAGCACCGGTCCGGGGAGCCTGTCGTCGAGCTGGTCGTGGATCCAGGCGTGTGCCGCGGCCACGAATGCGGGCTCGCGCCACCGCTGCTCGAGGTCGGACATGGCGAGCATTCCAGCCGGTCCCCGCCGTCCGGGGCAACGGATTTCAGGCCGGACGGGTGGCGACCAGGACGCCGATCTTGTCGATGCGGTGCTCGGGGTTGTCGAACTCGTCGGCCCAGTAGTTGCCGGCGGCGTGGTCCTCGATCGTGGCGCAGGTCGACAGCGTGATCATCGGCCGCGTCGCCTCCCGGCCCGGCCGGCCCGGCACCTCGGCCCGCTGGGCGCGGAGGGAGGCCGGCTCGCGGAACGACGTCCAGCGGGTGCGCCGGACCTCGTAGACGAAGACCGTGTCGCCGGTGCGCACCAGGATCCGGTCGCCCCGTCGCAGCGACGGCGAGTACCGCAGGGGAGCGGGACCGGTCAGGCGGTGGCCGGTGACGATGTAGTTGCCGACCTCGCCGGGGCCGGTGCCGCCGCGGGTGCCGCGCGGTGAGGCCATCTCGCCGGCGTTCTGGATCTCGGTGCCGGGGGCGTCGTCCGGTGACCCGGGATAGCGGACCACCGGGAAGTCGCGCAGCCCGATCGCCGGGATCGTGACGAACGACCGGCGGGGCTCGGGCCGCTCGGGCTCGGTGGTCGGCTCGGTGGTCGGCTCGGGCTTGCTCGTCGGCGGGGCCGACGTCGCGGCCGGAGCGCCGTTCGTACGCTCGCCGCCGCGCGCGGGATCGCGGCGCGGGTCCTCGGCGGTGCAGGCCGCGGTGACCGCGGCCAGGGCGGCGGCGAGCACGAGGACGGCACGGGTTGCCACGCCTCCACGGTACGGAGGGTGGCCCAGCCTGCCCCCTCAGCCGAGGCGGACGGGCAGGCGCTCCACGCCGTGCACGATGGCCAGCTCGGTGAAGCGCAGGTCGGACGGGTCGCAGGCCAGGGACAGGTCCGGGAACCGCCGCGCGAGGGCGACCAGCGCGGTGCGCAGCTCCATCCGGGCGAGCTCCGCGCCGATGCAGCGGTGGAGCCCATGGCCGAACGCCAGCGTGCCCGCCGCCGGGGTGGTGGGATCGAACTGCTCGGGGTCGACGTGGCGGGCGGGGTCGCGCTCCGCACCGGTCAGCGAGACGAGGACGATGTCGCGCGGCTGGACGAGCTGCCCGCCGATGGTCACCGCGCGGCGCGCGATCCGGGGGAACGCCATCTGGACCGGGCAGACGAAGCGCAGCAGCTCCTCCACCACGCGGTCGACGTCGGCGCGCTCGCCGTGCTGCAGCACCTTCCACGACTCCGGGTGCTGGAGCAGGACCCACGTGCCGAGCGAGAGCATGCTGGCGCTGGTCTCGTAGCCGCCGAGGAAGACGCCGTCGGCCAGGCCGCCGAGCTCGACGTCGTCGAAGTCGGCGCCGTGGTCGGCGACCATCCGGGAGACGAGCCCGTCGGGCAGGTGGGGGCTGCGACGCTCGGCCGCGACCAGGTCGATGAGGAACTCGCGGGTGCCGGCGGCGGTGTCGAAGATGCCGGCGCCGGCGTCGCGCAGGTCGAAGCGCGCGGCACCGTGGGCGCGGAACGCCTGCCGGTCGACGGTGGGCATCCCGAGCAGGTCGCAGATCACGCCGAAGGGGACGGCGAAGCCGAACCGCTCGACGAGGTCGACCTCGGGACCGTGCGCCTCCATGTCGTCGAGGGCCACCGCCACGACCCGGTCGATGTCGCCCTGGAGCCGGGCGAGCCGACGGCGGGTGAAGTACGGCGTGAGCACGCCGCGCAGGCGGCCGTGGTCGGGCTGGTCCGTCATGCCGAGACCGCCGATGCGCTCGGCGGGGGCACGGTCCTGGCGGCCGATGAGGTCGCGCACGTCGTTGGCGTAGGCCTCCGAGTCGGCGAGCACGGCCCGGGCGGCGTCGTACCCGGTGACCAGCCACACGCGCGTGCCGAGCAGGCTGGCGAACCGGACCACCTCGCCGCGCTCGCGCGTCGTCGCGAGCCGGGCGACCGGGTGGACGCCGTCGCGCTGCAGGGGGAACCGGATGCTCTCGGGCACCCGCCGGACGTAGGGGACGCGGCGCACGGTGGAGAGCGCGAGCTTGAACGCGGTGCCACGCAGCGACGAGGTCATGTGTCCCAGTGAATCCCACGCGCCCCACCAGAGTCGATCGGGATCAACCCCGAGTCGCCCCCGAGGGCACCCCCCACGCCGACCCGGCAGGATGGGCCCATGGCCTACCAAGCAGCCCCGGACAGGTACGACGACGCGACCGGCATGCAGTACCGCTTCACGGGCAGGAGCGGCCTGCAGCTGCCCGCCCTGTCCCTCGGCCTCTGGCAGAACTTCGGGACTGACCGGCCCGAGGAGACCCAGCGCGCGATCCTGCGCCGCGCGTTCGACCGTGGCGTGACGCACTTCGACCTCGCCAACAACTACGGCCCGCCCTACGGCCGCGCCGAGGAGAACTTCGGGCGCTACCTGAAGGAGGACTTCGCGCCCTACCGCGACGAGCTGGTCATCTCGACGAAGGCCGGCTGGGACATGTGGCCGGGTCCCTACGGCCAGGGCGGCGGCTCCCGGAAGTACGTCCTGGCCTCCCTCGACCAGTCGCTGGCACGGCTCGGCCTCGACTACGTCGACATCTTCTACAGCCACCGCTTCGACCCGGAGACCCCGGTCGAGGAGACGATGATGGCCCTGGACACCGCCGTGCGGTCCGGCCGCGCGCTCTACGCCGGGATCTCGTCGTACTCCGCCACGAGGACGCGGGAGGCGGCGGGGATCGCGCGCGAGCTCGGCACGCCGCTGCTGATCCACCAGCCGTCCTACAACATGCTCAACCGGTGGGTCGAGGGCGGGCTGCTCGACGAGCTCGAGCAGCAGGGGATGGGCTGCATCGTGTTCAGCGCGCTCGCGCAGGGGTTGCTCACCGACCGCTACCTCGACGGGGTGCCGCCCGACTCGCGGGCCGCCCGCGACGACTCCACGCTGACCGGGCTGGACGAGGAGGTGCTCGAGCGCGTCCGCGGGTTGAACGGCCTTGCCGAGCGCCGCGGCCAGAAGCTGGCGCAGCTCGCGCTGCAGTGGGTCCTGCGCGACGACCGCGTGACCAGCGCGGTGATCGGTGCCTCGAGCGTGGAGCAGCTCGACACCAACCTCGACGCGTTGTCCTTCCCGCCGCTGACCGGCGTGGAGCGGGCCGAGATCGACCGCTACGCCGTCGAGTCGGGCATCAACCTCTGGGCGAAGCAGACCGAGGAGTGAGCACGACGGGGGGGCGCACGCGCGTCGTGGTCGTCGGCGCGGACGCAGCGGGGATGTCGGCCGCGCACCAGGCGCTGCGCACCGCGCGGCGGACCGGACGCGAGCTCGCGATCACCGTGCTGGACAAGGGCATGCACACGTCGTACAGCGCGTGCGGGATCCCCTACTGGATGGCGGGCGAGGTGGGCAGCGGCGACGACCTGGTCGCGCGCACGGCCGAGGACCACCGGGCAGCCGGGATCGACCTTCGTCTGGGCGTCGAGGTGGTCGCGGCCGACCTCCGCGGCCGCACCGTGACCACGGCCTCCGGCGAGCAGGTGGAGTTCGACGAGCTCGTCGTCGCGACCGGTGCGCCCGCCGTCGTGCCGGACTGGGCGGTGCGCGCCGACGGGTCGCTGCACGACGGGGTCGGGGTGGTCAAGACGCTCGACGACGGCGCCGCCTGGCTCGAGCGGTTCGCCGCGGCGGGCGACGACGCCCACGTGGTGGTCGTCGGGGGCGGCTACATCGGCGTCGAGGTCGCCGAGACCGCGCTGCGGCGCGGGCTCGGCGTCACGCTCGTCACCCGGGGCCGGGGCATGTCGATGCTCGAGGACGAGATGTCCGACCGGGTCAACGCCGCCCTCGTCGAGGCCGGCGCCGAGCTCGTGCTGGGCTCTGAGGTCACCGGCCTCGACCTCGACGGCGACACCGTCACCGGCGTGCACTGGGACCGCGGCAGCCGTGAGGCGGACCTCGTCGTGGTCGCGATCGGGATCCGCCCGGCCACCGGGTTCCTCCGGGGAGCCGGCCTGCCGATGGGGGACGACGGTGCGCTGCGGCCCGACCCGCACGGCCGGGTGGCCGAGCACGTGTGGGCGGCGGGGGACTGCTGCGAGGTGCGCCGCCGCCTCGACGACCAGTGGGTCTACCGCCCGCTGGGGACCCACGCCACCAAGCACGGCCGCGCCCTCGGTGACAGCCTGGCGGGTGGTCGGCTCACCTTCGACGGCATGGTCGACACCGCCATCACCCGCTTCTCGGTGGGTGACGTCCACCTCGAGATCGCCCGGACCGGCCTCTCGCGTGCCGACGCCGAGGCGGCGGGGCACGACCCCGTCGCACTGCTCACCGAGGGCACGACCGCGAGCGGCTACATGCCCGAGGCCGAGCCGATCGCGATCTGGGTCATGGCCGACCGGACCACCCGGTCGCTGCTCGGCGTCCAGGTCGTCGGTGGTCACGGGGCCGGCAAGCGGATCGACACCGCCGCCGCGGTGCTCTGGGCCGGCGGCACCGTCGACGACCTCGCCTGGATGGACCTGTCCTACGCCCCGCCCTTCGCGACCGCGTGGGAGGTGCTCCAGGTCGCGGCGCGCCGGGTCGCCGAGCGGCTCTGAGACCGACAAGTCGGTGGCGCTGACCGCCCCAGACCGACAGGATCGCCGCCATGGACCTCGAGATCGTGACCCTGGCCGACCGTCCCGAGCTGATGGAGGTCTTCTGGGACCTGGAGACGTCGTGGCCCGAGTTCATGCTGCATGACCCAATCGGCAACGGCTACTACGCCTGCCTCGAGGAGTTCGCCGAGTTCGTCCTGGTGTGCCTCGACGACTCGGGCCGGATGGTGGCCAAGGCGCACTCCGTGCCGTTCCGCCTCGACGACGACGAGCTGCCCGACGCCGGGTGGGACTTCGCGATCCGCAGCGGCCTGCTGACCAGGCTGCGTGCGGAGGAGCCGAACGCCTGCTCCGCGGTCGAGATCGCCATCGAGCCGGCCCTGCAGGGCGCCGGGCTCTCCGGCCGCATCGTGGCCGCGCTGCGCGACAACGCCGGGCGGCTCGGCTACTCCGAGCTGCTGGCCCCGGTGCGGCCCAACGGCAAGACGGACGTCCACGAGCCGATGTCGGCGTACGCCTTCCGCACCCGCGACGACGGCCTGCCGGTCGACCCGTGGCTGCGCGTGCACGTGCGCGCCGGCGGGGTGATCGACCGGGTCGCGCCGCGCTCGATGGTCATCCCGGGCACGGTCGAGGAGTGGCGCGAGTGGACCGGCCTGCCGTTCGACACGACGGGCGCCGTCGAGGTGCCCGGGGCGCTGGCCCCGGTCATGTGCGACGCGGAGCACGGCACCGCGACGTACGTCGAGCCGAACGTGTGGGTCCGGCACGCCACCGGGGCGTGAGGCGTCAGGCGCCGGCGACCGCCTTGCGGACCTCGTTGACGCAGAGCGCGACGAAGGCCAGCGCGATGATCACCATCAGCACGTTGGAGTGCAGCTTGTTGCGCCACTCGGCCGGGGTGCGGTCGCTGTTGAGCAGCCACAGGAGGGTGACGGCGAGGAAGGGCATGAAGAAGGCGCCGAGGACGCCGTAGGCGCCGAACAGCCAGACCGGCTTGCCGAGGAACATCATCGCCATCGGCGGGAAGGTCAGCCAGAGGATGTAGAGGCGGTACCACTTCCCGCCGGCGCGGGCGTCCTTCTCCTCGCCGCCGGTCACGTTGGCCATGAAGTCGGCGAACATCAGGCTGACGCCGTTCCAGACGCCGACCAGCGAGGA
>CAZDAO010000199.1:0-6888 GCA_964503015.1 uncultured Nocardioides sp.
TGAGTGGAATAGGCCGACACGCGGGCTGCATCGGAGGCATCGACGATCAACGTCACCAGGAGCTGGCCACCAGCGGTGGCGACGCCTTCAACGTCGAACACCCTTGCACCTTCAGCCAGAACGTCCGGCGTATCCAAGGCCGCCGGGTCCTCCTGCCCGCCCTCGCCGCCTGGTACAGCGATCACGTCAACCACGTCCCCGGACTGCAGTCCCGCCCCCGGAACTCGAGCCGGGTCAAGCGCCAGACCAACGGTCGCCTCACCCGCTGCCGGCACCGCCGACGCAGCGAACATGCGACTGGTCAGGATCTGCCCGTCGACGAGGTCCACAACCGCGGTCTGATTCACAACCGTGTCGATCTCACTGACGGGGATCGCTCCAGTCACACCGGATACCGAGGCGGTGACCAGGTCCTCGCGAGTGATCACCTGTCCCACAGCAATCTGGTCGCCGACAGCGAGAACCGTTTCCTTCTGACCGACGTTGAGGCCCCATGCAGCGACCGCAAGACCGGTACCCAGCACGCACAATGCCGCAAGCGTCACCAGTCCCCACGACCGAGGACGCTGCGATCCACCAGGGACGCGTCTCGCTCGCGACGTCAGTCTCGGGCCTGTCTCCGCGCCGGCTCGAGCGGACTGCTGCGCCGTGCGGACGTCACTCGTGCTCTTCATCGAATCACCACCGACTGCCGCTCCCCCACTCGGATCGCGACGACATCGCTGGTGGCGCCCGCGACTTCGCCGAGCGTCCCGGCGGCGGCAAGACAGTTGCCTGCGCACGTCCAGTTGACTGCGTACGAGATGACTGCGCTCACTTCGAACACTCCGCTCGGCTCGAAGTCGGATACGTGCTGGAAGGCATACGAGCAGTCCGTCTGTTCGTCCGAGCTCATGCCGCGACGCCACTCCCGACCGGCCGAGTCGCACGTCTCGACGCCGTCACCCAGATTCCACGTCGCGCGGACTGGCTCCGCGACAACTGTCACCGTCGTCGCGCTGGCCGTTGCGCTGCCGGTGACGTTGACCCATTGCCCCTCATCCATCCACAACCACGTCGGCAGGCCGACGTAGGTCACCAGGGGTGGCTCCGGTGCCATGTTCACGGTTGGTTTCACGAGAGGCATCGCCTCTACTACGGAACGTGCGAGCTGGCCGGGATCGGGCGGCGCGTCGCGTCCCGGAACGAACCACGTGTTACCTGGCACGGCCACGCTGCGATCACAGGTCCAGACGTTCCCCTCGGTCGGGTTGTGACCCTCCCAGTACTCGCTGTCCGCCGGCGGCTGGGGAACGAGCGGGTAGGCGTAGCACTGACGGCCCGCATTCCACACTCCGCCGTCACCATTGACGCAAGGAATGACGGCTCCTCCAGCGTCCTGACAGCCGGTCGTCCCTGGCGTTCCGCCTCCGCCCCCCGGACCTCCGCCACCGGGACCGGGATCCGTTCCGGGGTCCACGGCCGGGATGCAAACACCACCACCTTCAGGGAACGGGGACGGCGTTTCTCCCACTCCGCAGTTCGGGTACTCACCGGCGTAGGCAGGCGGAGAAGCTAGCGCTGAGGCAATGAGTGCCGCCAGCGCGCCGAGTCCCGCTCGCGTTAGGCCGCGCATGGCTTCGGTTTGCCCTGCACTAGTTCTTCAACCGCATAGATGAGCCAGTCATAGCCCTCAGGTCGATTGAGGACGATTGTCCGGGTTTGCGGCTTGGGTTGGGGACGAGAAATGGGCTCCCCGGCCTGCGTCCTGACTACCGGGGTGTAGTCGACGCATTGCTTGATCTCGACACTGGTGCGACTTGTAGATACCGATTGCGCTTTCGACCAGAGAACCTGAGGAGTTCCAGCAACCGATACGTCGATCGCGGCGTATCCCTTCAGCTGCTCCCAGTACTCATTCCAGACGGGGTGCGGAAAGAATTCTTTGAACAGCTTTTCGGCCGCGGGCGTAGCTCTGCCCGCCGCCCAGATCGGCTCGGACCGCGCCTCGTAGGCATCCCAGCGCGCAAGTGCAGCGTCGTACGCCTCCAGTTGCGCCGCACTAAAGTCAGCACGCCAGGCGTCGGGATCTGAAGTGGGTGAGGACGACGTCGGTGTTGCTGACGGACTGCCATCCGTGCTCGACGACGTACTCGATGTCGGCACAGGTTCGGCAGGCGCATCGCCTCCGCAGGCCGACGCGAGCAGGCCGAGGGCGCACACGCCGACCACGGCCACTGCGTGGCGACGCACCCCGTTGGCGAGCATGGAACCTGCCTTCCCGAGCAGGCGACAGTAGAAATGAGGGTAAACCGCCGACGGGCGATTGGGCAGCCCCTGAACTGAGGGCGCGCGACTGACCGGCACACCGACCGGGCGGTCAGCCAGTTCGGGTGTGGTTGTTGGCCTTATGCCCGGTGGGATCGTTTTGGGCATGACGTCCTCTCGCTAGCGCTTGCGGGAGGACAAGCAACGCGCCAGGCGTCGTTTCGGACACGGGTTACAGCCCAGGAACCGATTGAGTCTGGGGCAGGCCCCTCACTCGCTGCGAGGTCAGTGGCGAAGGTCAGCGGACGGCGGCGTTGGGGGTAGCCGTTCGGCCGACGGGGAACGGCGTGGGCGCTCGCATGGACGCAGACGGGACCTGGTCCAGAGTCCTGCGCAGCGCTGACCGCTGGAGGGCTACGTCCAATTGGTCCAGACGGGAGGCGGGGGCGGGGAGGTTGACCAGGTCGGTCGCGGTCGTCTCGAGCTTGCAGCGTCGTTTGACCGCGACCGGCCCGTTGACGTGGCGCGGGTGAGCGTCGGCCAGGTTGCTGTTCGTCCTGAGCAGCTCGCGGCGCAGGACCCTTCCCAGCTGGTGAGTGATCTTGTGTGTTGCCTCCGCCAGTTCGGCGAACTGATGGGGCTCGAGCCTGATCGGCGCTCCGCGGCTCTCCATCCGTGCGACAGCGGTCGTCAGCTCTACCTGCTGCCAGTGGCGGCGCATGTCGGGTTCGCGGTCTGTTCTCAGGTCGACGAGATGCGTCAGGTGAGGTACCAGGGATTGGAGGACCTCAGCGCGCTCGGCGAAGAAGACTTGGAAGTCACTTGTGCGTGCAGCTTGCGTTGCTGCCTTGGCGAACGACCGGCACAGGCCGAGTTGACTGCTGGTGATCTGTCGGGCGCAGTCGGCCGAGATCTCGGGTTGGCCGCTGTAGAACGCATCGCTAGCTGAGAGCGGGCGAAGGAATTGGGCAAGCCGACGCTGTGCAGCAGCCAGGTCGGTGGGGGTACTGACCATGGCCACCGGGTGCGCCACCGTCGTGCGCCGGGGTGTCAGTCTCGGAGTCGCCGCCTCGGGGCTCGCGCTCACGGCGTTCCACGTTGCTACGCGTGCCGCTTGTGAAAGCACGGTGCGCTTATCGCTCAACGTCAACGCGCCGGGCGAGTCTTGGAGGCCGGCGAGCAAGCCCACCTCCGCGAGGCGACCGTCGAGCACCACGATGGCTTCAAGCGCGACAGCGATATCGCGAAGGACCCACCATCCTGCGCCCGGGTCGGTGAGCCAGGGTTGTTCCTCTGCGGCCGAGAGCGCGTGTGACGCGGAGAGCATCTCGATCGCAGCGGTCTGCCATGACTGAACGGTCTGGTCGTTCGAGGCAGCGGTGAGGGCGTCTGCGACGGGCTGCTGGTCGTCATGAGTCCGCGGCAGCGCGAATGCGATGTCACGCACCAGCATGCCGAGCTTCGCGTCTAGTCCGACCAGACTGGTTGCTGCAGTCGTGGAGCGCGAGCGGCCCGACGCACGGATGTCACGGTCGTATCCCAGGTCGAACAGCCGTTGTCGCAATGCGTCGACGGCGACGTTGCGGCACCGGAGCAGCTGTGCCACCGCGTCGGGGTCGACCGGAAGCTCGTCCTGCCGTACGAGGTGACTCAACGCGCGGGCGGCCGTCTCCGAGTGCTGACCGTAGGTCGTGATTGTCATCGCGGCTCACCCGGCGCGCACCGCCGATGTTGTCCGGCCAACGTGCGCGGTGAAGGGGGACGAAGGCTGCCCATCTCAGGACTCGCGTGTTTCGCTCAGGAAGATGAGGTCGGCTCGTACGACGCACGCAGGGGAACGCCGCGCGGTGGGGGTGGTGGCGTCGGCAGTGAGATCGGCGAGACGTTGCTCGGTCGGTGAAGCGCTGCGCTGCATAGGACCTTCCTCCACGGGTCTCACCGGCCAAGTCCCGGCTGGTCGGGGTTGGGTCTTTCGATGCCCTGAGTGGCGTGGCGTTGGTGCACCGACGGATGAGCTTGTGTCGGTGCCACTGACAGTCCTGCGCGCTGCATCAGCGCACTTGTCGCCTCGGCACGGAAGGCCTGTTCGAGGACGCGAGGGTCGATGGCGCGTTCCAGGGCAGTGGCGACCACCTCCGCCAGTGGATGCGGTCCCGTCATCTGATCGAGGGCTATCCATGCCTGGGCGCCGTTCCCGCCCAGGTACGAGCTCAGCGCCAGCATGACCGCGGGCGCGTCACGGACGTCGGCTGGTGCGCGGCGTACGAGATCGCTCCAGAGGTCAGACAGGACGGCGGCGTGGTCTCGTGACATCCGGCTCTCGACCGCGTCGCGGGCACCAGTGTCGTGAAGAACCGCCAGTACCCGTGCGGCGTCGTGGTCGGAAAGGAGTTCGCGATCACGGACGAAGGTGTCGACCCTCGCGCCTAACCATTCCCTCTCAACGCGGAGTGCCGTTGGGTCCAGGTCGTGTACCCGTGCGGTCGCTTCTGGCATGAGCTCGGAGACGTCGGTGGGGTCACCATGCAGCGCGGCCGCAAGCTCTTCGCGCGTTTCAGCGGGAGCGCGCCGGCCCAGCAAGGTGAATTCGGCATCCATGCGCGTACGTGCGCTGGAGCTGACGGTGCCGGTTGCCCCGGCGATCAGGTCCGTCCACCGGTCGCCGTCGACCCAGAGCACGGGTCGTACCTCGGGTCCCCGACCATCCTTGGTGAGGGCTGTGTGGAGCGCCGTGAGAGCCCGGTGGCAGGTCGGCTCGTTATCGCCGTAAGCCAGCAGAGCGATCTGACGCGGCTGGTGGTGGAGGTAGACCTCCGTTAGGACGTCGATGAATCCGTCGAGGTCTTCGTCGAGTTCTGGGATGTCGACGCGCGCTATCGGGCCTCCCCCAATGGCGAGGCAGACCATCCCCTGCGGGGCGAACCCCAATGCGTGTGGGACGAAGGCGATCAGTTCGTCGTGCGAACTGACTCGGAGGACGTCGTTCATGTGTGTGTGGTCACCCGCTCGAGCAGACGGCTTGAACGGTGAGACAAGGCAACCGTGCACCTTGGCAGTCGGACATCCGCGGTCGCGGTGAGGTGCCGGCGCAATGGGGTTGGGGTCGTGGTCACGGCTCTTGCTTTCGACGCGAGCGAGAACAACTGTTGCCGGGGCGGCCGCCGCGGGAGTCGCTCCAGTCGGCGGGCCGGTCGCGGTCGGCCACGTCCGAACAGTCCGTTGGGCGGTTGCATCTCGCCTGCATGACCAATACGCACGCCGCTGGACCCGTGTCCCCCGCTGTCCATGCCGACTCGTCGGCCGCGAGCTCGAACAGGCTCCTGACACTCCCCGAGGTCTGCGAACGCCTCGGCGTCTCGCGATCGACCTTCTACGACTGGCGACAGGCGCGGAAGGCGCCGCCATGCCTGATCCTGCCCAACACACAGATCCGGGTCCGGGAGAGCGACCTGGACGGGTGGGTGGCCAGCCGGATGGACCTGCGGTGACTGAAGCTGGTCGACGACACGGCGACTGGTCGTTCGACATTCGAGTCCGCGGGATCCGTACCTACAACGGAGCGCGCCGCACCTCGCACACGGTCCGGTGGGACGTCTCCGGACAAACACGGCAGCGGACCTTCGAGAACAAGAAGCTGGCTGACGGGTTCCGATCCCAGCTGCTGGTCGCGGCGCGGGCGGGTGAGCCCTTCCACCTCGCCGAAGGACTCCCACGGACAATGATGAGTCCCGCACGCACCCCGACGTGGCTTGAGCACTGCGTCACCTATGTCGAGAGCCGGTGGCCCCACTTCTCGCCGCACCACCGCAAGAGCGTCGCCGAAACACTCACGGGCGTCACCGTCACCCTGACCCACGCCGAGGTCGGCCGGCCCGGGGACGCACTCCTGCGCAAGGCGCTCTATCGCTACGCGTTCAACCCGAACGCCGCCATCGCCGACGCACCGCCCGAGGTGGCGACCGCCTACCAATGGCTCGAAGGACACTCGGTTCCGATCACCGACCTCGGCTCCGTCGCATTGCTGCGCACCATCACCGACGCCATCGCCGTCAACCTCGACGGCACGCCAGCCGCCACCTCCACCATCGTGCGCAAACGGGCCGTGCTTCACGGATGCCTCCAAGCCGCAGTCGAGGCCGGCCACTTCCCCGTCAACCCGCTTCACGCTCTGCCCAAGCGGCGCCTGCCACGTGCGGCAGCGGTCGACCGGCGGGTCGTGGTCAACCCCGACCAGGCGCGGGGGCTCCTCGCCGCCGTTCGGGAACTGGACCCTGAGCTCGAGGCGTTCTTCTCCTGTCTCTACTACGCGGGGCTGCGACCTGCCGAGGCCAGGAACCTGCGCGCAGCCGACTGTTCACTGGATCAGGAGGGATGGGGCACGTTGCTGCTGTCCACGTCGTTCCAGTCCGTTGGCCCTGCTTGGACCGACGGCGGTGAGGCCGGCGAAGAGCGTCAGCTCAAGCATCGCGACCGCGGCGACACCCGGCCCGTTCCCGCCACCCCCGAGCTCGTCGCGGTCCTCCGCCAGCACACTGCCGCCTTTCCCCAAGGTCCGGACGGTCGTCTGTTCGTCAACCGGCGCGGCACCTCCGGAGTCCCCCTCCCACCCCCGTACGTCAACCCGGTCTCGATGAGCACCGT
>CAZDAO010000200.1:0-6877 GCA_964503015.1 uncultured Nocardioides sp.
GGGCGTCGGGAGCTCCGCGCCCTCGCGCACCAGCCGGGCGGCGGTGGTCGGGGCGAGCACGGCGTCGCGGCTCGCGGCCTCGGCCGCCGCCCGCAGCAGCAGCGTCGGGTCGTCGCCGGGCTTGGTCCCCGCGTCGAGGACCACCTCGCCACGGGACAGGGCGATGCCGAGCGCGATCCGCTCCAGTGCCGGAGTCCGTCGTCCCTTCTCCCCCGTCGGGCGCGCCAGCACGGCGTCGGTACGTCGCCACGCCAGGCGCGACAGGTGGGTGATCCGCCGGCCCAGCGAGCGCACGTGGCGCTGAGCGGCCGCGGCGTCGGGCAGGCCCAGCCGCTCGGCCAGCGGGCTCCACATCTCGGGGGCGATCCGGTCGCCGGGTCGCCCGGCCAGGTCCTGCACCTCGTCGCGCACGTCGAGGAGCAGCAGCCGGGCGGCCTCCAGCGCCGGGGTGGACGCGTCGACGAGCCAGCTGGCCTCGATGGCCTTGAGCACGCCGGCGTCGCGCAGCCCGCCCTCGGCCTCCTTGACGTCGGGGACCGAGGCGTGCGCCAGCTCCCCGGTCACCTCGTGGCGCTTGCGGGTGAGCGTCTTGAGCTCCGGCAGGCGCGAGCGGGCCTGGCGCCGCCAGTCGGCCAGCATCGTGGTGCGCAGCCGCAGGCTGAGCCCGGGGTCGCCGGCCAGGTGCCGGGCGTCGAGCAGGCCGAGCGCGACCCGGAGGTCCCCGGCGGCCTCGAGCACCTGGCTCATCGACCGCACCGAGTGGTCGATCTTCCTGCCCGAGTCCCACAACGGGTACCACAGCTCGCCGACCAGCCCGCCGAGGTCGACGTGGTCCTCGTGCACGAGGACCACGTCGAGGTCGGAGTGGGGCGCGAGCTCGCCGCGCCCGTAGCCCCCGACCGCGACCAGGGCCACCCCGGTGACGGGCCCGTCGCAGGCGGCGTACGCCTGTCGGCAGAGCTCGTCGGCCGAGGTGGCCCTCGTCTGGCGGTCCGCGGCGCTCATGAGGACGGTCCCGAGACGCCGGCGACCATCAGAGCGCGGACGCGTCCTGCTCGCCGGTCCGGACCCGTACGACGGTCTCCACCGGGCTGACCCAGACCTTGCCGTCACCGATGCGACCCGTCTGCGCGGTCTTGACGATGATGCCGACGATGTCGTCGGCGTCCGCGTCGTCCACGACGACCTCGAGGCGGATCTTGGGCACCAGCGCGATGTCGTACTCGGCACCGCGGTAGACCTCGGTGTGGCCCTTCTGGCGGCCGTAGCCGCTGACCTCGGAGACCGTCATCCCGGCGACGCCGAAGGTCTCGAGGGCCTCGCGGACGTCCTCCCACTTGTGCGGCTTGATGACCGCGGTCACGAGCTTCATGCGTTGACTCCTTCCGTGCGGGGGGCGGTGCTGGCGGCGAGGACGCTCGACGAGCCGCCGCTGGTGCCGCTGTGCAGGTCGTAGGCCGACTCGCCGTGGGCAGCGAGGTCGATCCCGTTGACCTCGTCCTCCTCGTCGAGGCGCAGGCCGATCGTGTACTTGATGGCCAGGGCGATGACGGCGGTGAGCACGCCGGAGTACAGGACGGCCACCACGACGCCGAGCGCCTGGTCGCCCAGCGAGCCGAACCCGCCGCCGTACAGCAGGCCGTCGACGCCGCCGGCGCCCTCGGAGGTGGAGAACACCCCGATCAGCACGGTGCCGATGATGCCACCGACGAGGTGCACACCGACCACGTCGAGCGAGTCGTCGTAGCCGAGCTTGTACTTCAGGCCGACGGCCCAGGCACACACCGCACCAGCGATGGCGCCGATGGCCACGGCACCGGAGAGGTTGACCGCGCCGGTGGCCGGCGTGATCGCGACGAGGCCGGCGACGATGCCCGAGGCGGCGCCGAGCGAGGTCGCCTTCTTGTGGATCAGGCGCTCGACCAGCAGCCAGCCGAGGATGGCGGCCATGGTGGCGAGCGTGGTGGTCGCGAAGGTGCGGCCGGTCTCGAGCGGGAACTGGGTCTCCGGGTCGTCGCCGAAGACGATCGAGCCGACGTTGAAGCCGTACCACCCCATCCACAGCAGGCCGGCGCCGAGCATGGTCAGCGTCAGGTTGTGGGGACGCATCTGCTCGCGCGGCCACCCGATGCGCTTGCCCAGCAGCAGCACCAGGACGAGTGCGGCGACACCGGCGTTGATGTGGACGGCCGTGCCGCCCGCGTAGTCCTGCGCGCCGATGCGGCCGCAGATGAGCGAGTCGTCGGTGCAGCTGAACACCATGTGTGCCATCGGGAAGTAGACGATGACCGCCCACAGCGGGACGAACAGCACCCAGGCGGAGAACTTCATTCGGTCGGCGACCGCGCCGCTGATGAGGGCGGCGGTGATGATCGCGAAGGTCATCTGGAACATCACGAAGATGTAGTCGCCGGTCGAGACGCCGTCGAGCCAGAGCAGCTCGAGCGGGTTGGCGAACAGCGTGCCGTCCCCGCCGAAGCCCATCGACCAGCCGACGGCGACGTACAGGATGCCCACGATCGCGGCGGCGACGTAGGACATCATCATCATGTTGAGCACGGACTTCGACCGGGACATGCCGCCGTAGAACAGGGCCAGCGCGGGCACCGTCATCATCAGGACGAAGGCAGTCGCCACCAGCATGAAGGCGTAATAGCCGTCCACAGAACCTCCAGGGATCGGGCAGGAAACGTACGGGTGTGGTCCGCCGGGTTCATGACGCCGCTGTCATGCAGGGGCCCACGCGTTCGTCCGAAGCCTGTGCGGAGGAGGTTTCGCGGGGCCGCGACGGATGTTGCGCGCAGGCAACGGAATCCCCGCTCGTGTTACGGGTGTGTGAACGGAACGGCCGCCGGAGCCTCCTTGTTAGTGTTCGGCCGTGTCCAGACTGGCCGTGATGGCGCACTACGACGTCGCCGGAGATCTTCGGCCGCACGTCCGTGGCCAGGTCGAGGCGCTGGCCGCGTCGGTGGACAAGCTGCTGGTGTGCACGACCGCCCACCTCCAGGACCCCGCGCGCGACTGGCTGGCCGAGCGCGCCCAGGTCGTCGAGCGGGCCAACTACGGCTACGACTTCTTCAGCTACAAGGTCGGCCTCGACGCAGCGGGCGACCTGACGGCGTACGACGAGGTGGTGGTCTGCAACGACACCTACGTCTTCGCGCTCGACTCCTACACCCCCGTCTTCGACGCGATGGCGACCCGGCCGTGCGACTTCTGGGGGCTCACCGGAGCCGAGCGCCTCGCCCCGCACATCCAGTCGTTCTTCGTGGCCTTCCGGCCGTGGGTCGTCGCCTCGCACGCCTTCACGGAGTTCTGGGAGGAGATGGAGCCGATCTCCAAGCGGCGGCAGGTGATCCGGCGCTACGAGATCGGCATGTCGCGCCGCCTCTACGAGGCGGGCTTCTCCTCCGACACCTACTTCGTGGAGACCCCCGAGGACCGGCGCCTCGCGCGCGAGCGGATGCGGTGGTGGGCCGCGCACCGCTCATCCTTCCCGCGCACGCGCGCGGAGGTGCGTGAGTGGCGCGAGCGCGCCAACGAGCCGTGGAACCCCGCCCGGAGCCTGGCCGACCGCGTGCTCGACGACGCCCGTCTGCCCTACGTCAAGATCGACACCCTGCGCTACGACCCCTACAACCTCGACGCCGACCGGCTGCTGGAGCTGTGCGAGCGCCGCTTCCCGGAGCGCTTCGACGGGGTGCGCCAGTTCCTCGCCGACACCGCGCAGTACTACCCCCTGCGCGACACCGAGCGACTGCTGCCGACCCCGCTCGCGCTGGAGCCGCTGTTCCCGCGCGTGAGGTACTCCGATGCGCGGTGAGCGCCGGCAGCACCACGTGAAGCTCGACGACCCGGCGGAGGTCCTCGTCGACGCCGGCCTGATCGATGTCGAGTTCGTCGCCGCCCAGCTCGGCACCCGCTTCGGCTCGACCTACGACGCCGCCCGCGCCGCCGTGCAGGCCGGCGACGTGTCGCCCCACCCGCTCTTCGAGGCCCAGTGGATCGGACGCCGCCGCTCCTGGCAGCGCTCGGGCCAGCACCCCGTCGTGTGGTACGTCTCCGAGCGCCGCCGCCGCAACCGGATCGCGCCCCACCCGCTCGTCGACCCTCGGATCGTCTTCGCGGCCATGCCCGAGGCCCGCCACCACCCCTACGGCGCACTCTCCTACTGGCTGTCGGTGTCCGGCCCCGGCACCGCGCTGCCCACCCGGATCCTGCCCCGCAAGGTCTCCTGGGGGACCTACCGCGCGGCCGCCATCGAGGCCGCCACGGCCTGGCGCGAGGAGGTGGTCCTCGAACGGCCCCAGCTGCTGGGGCCCGCCCCGCAGGTGCCGGAGCGCCTCGGCACCTCCCCGGCGGTGACCGTGGTGATGGCCGCCCAGGACTGCGGTCCGCTGCTCCGCCAGACCGTCGCCTCCCTGCAGGCCCAGACGTTCACCGACTGGCACCTCGTGGCCGTCGACCGCGGGTCGCTCGACGACACCGCCTGGGTCCTCCAGGGCATGGCGGCCTTCGACGACCGGATCACCCTCGTGCGGGAGTCGCGCTGCGGGCAGGCGCAGGCGCTCAACACCGCGCTGGAGCACAGCACCGCCGAGCACGTCGCCTTCCTGCCGCCGGGGCGCGAGTGGCTGCCCGACATGCTCGCCGGCCTGCTGGCCCACGCGCACGACTCCGGGGCGGCTGCGGTCCTGGCCGGCGCCGGGGCCGTCGGCCGGTCGCGGCTGGAGCTGGTCGGCGGGCGACCGGTCGACCTCGCGACGGCGCTGCTGCGTCGTACGGCCATCAAGGACGTCGGCGGCTTCGACGAGTCGCTCGGCGGCGCGGCCGAGCGCGACCTGCTGCTGCGGCTCACCCGCGACCACGAGCCGGTCCCCGTCGACGCACCCGTGCTGCGGCGGCCCGACCCCGTCCCCGGCGGGTTCGGCGACGACTGGGACTCCGTGGTGCTCGAGCGCCAGCTCGTCGACTGGGAGGCCGCGGCCGCCCGCCCCCGGTCCGAGGACCTGGTCACCCACGTCCTGCCGGTCGGACCCGAGCCGCGCCGCACCGTGGAGTGGCTCAGCTCGCTGCCGCGCGAGGGCTCCGAGCTGATCCTCGTCGGCGTACGGCTGCGGCGTGCCCACCACGTCCTCGCCGCCTCGATCGCCTCCGTCATCTCCGGCGCCCGGTTCGTCTCGGTGCCGACCGCGGTCTCCACCTCGGCGGCGACCAACATCGGCATCGCACAGGCCGACGGCAGCACGCTCCTGCTCATCCGTCCCGAGGCCACGCCGCCCCGGCAGCCGATCGCCGAGCGACTCGCCGACGTGCTCCGCACGCCGGGCGTGGCGCTCGCACAGCCGCTGGTCGTCGACCTCGACGGCGTCGTGCTGAGCGCGGGCGCCCGGTTCGAGGCCGACAACCCCAACCCCGAGCTCTTCCTCGCCGGCCTGCCCACCAGCGACGCGGTGCGCATCGGCCAGTGCGCCGTCGCCGCCCCGGCGTCGCCGCTGGTCGCGCTGCGCACCGAGACGGCTGTCGCGCTGCGAGGCCTCAGCTGCCGCTTCCACTCCGTCCTCGCCGAGACCGACCTCGGGCTCCGGGCCCGCCACACCGGTCTCGGCGACTCGGTCGTCGTCCCCGACACGGTCATCACCTCGCGCACCGACTACGCGCGCACCGAGGAGCTGATCGGGGCGATGGCCTCGCTGCGGTCGAGCGGCCTCACCCCACCGCCCGACACCGCGCCCGACCTGTTGCGCACGGCCGGGCTCGAGGTCACCGACCGACGCAACCGGCGGGTCTGCGCCGACCCCGACGACCGGCACTCACCCGGTGTCCTGGTCCCCGAGCTGGTGCTCCGGCCGGTGCGGGGCGTGCACGAGTCGCCGCCGCGGCTGCGGTGGGCGATCGACATCGCCGCGCCCGCTGCCAACCGCGGCGACCGCTGGGGCGACACCTACTTCGCCCGCTCCCTCGCCGACGCGCTCGAGCGGCGCGGCCAGCACGTGGCGATCGACCGCCGTGACGCCCGAGAACGGGACTCCCGCGACCACGACGATGTCCTCCTCGTGCTGCGTGGGCTCGACCGCGTCACGCCGCGCCCGGGTCTGCTCAACGTCGAGTGGATCATCAGCCACCCCGACATGATCACCCCCGACGAGGTCGCGGGCTTCGACCACGTCTACGCCGCCAGCACGAGCTGGTCCGCGCGGATGACCCGCGAGTGGGGCACGCCCATCGAGCCGCTGCTGCAGTGCACCGACACGCGGTGGTTCCACCCCGACCGCGCGGAGCCCGACACCGGGCCGGCCGTGCTGTTCGTCGGGAACTCGCGGGGCGTCTACCGGTACGCCGTCCGCAGCGCGCTCGCGATCGGCGCCGACCTGACGCTCCACGGCAACGACTGGACCGAGTTCGTCGACCGCGAGCAGATCGCCTCGGGTGGCGTGGCCAACGAGGAGGTCGGGGCCCTCTACGCCTCCGCCGGCGTGGTGCTCAACGACCACCACCTCGACATGCGGCGCGACAGCTTCGCCTCCAACCGGCTCTTCGACGCCGCCGCATGCGGTGCACGCATCCTGAGCGACCGCATCGACGGACTGGAGGAGATCTTCTCCGGGCTGGTGCTGCCCTTCGACAACGAGCACGAGCTCGCCAGCCTCATCGCACCGCCGTACGACGCGTTCCCCGACAACGAGGCGCGACGCGCCATCGCCACCCGCATCATCGCCGAGCACAGCTTCGACAAGCGGGCCGAGACGCTGATCGACGACGCCGTGCGCCGGATCCTCGCCCGCCGCTGAGCGCTCCGTCTCGTCGCCCGGGGCCCGACTTGTCAGGCTATCGCTGAACTTGTCGGCCCGTGCACGGCCTGACATGTTCAGTGATC
>CAZDAO010000201.1:0-6835 GCA_964503015.1 uncultured Nocardioides sp.
ACCATAATGGCATTCTGAGGGTTGTAATGTTTGTGGAAAAATGCTTTCACATCTTTGCAGGACGGACTGTTCGGCCCCCAGGCGCTCTTCGGGTTCGAGTGGCAGCTCTCGCTGCACGGCGAGGAGCTGACCGAGGAGGAGATGGACGAGCTGGCCCGCACGACCAGTCCGGTCATCAGGCTGCGCGACAACTGGATCGCCGTCGACTCCGCGGTGATCAAGCGCGCGCGCAAGAGGCTGATCCGGACCGTCACACCGGTCCAGGCGCTCGCCGCGACCCTGACCGGGGTCGTCGACGTCGAGGACGTCCCCTACGAAGCGGTCGTCGGCGCGAGCCTGCTCAAGGTCCGCGACCGGCTCGAGGCGGCGGGGCGGACCGAGCCCGTCGACGTGCCCGCCGCGCTGCAGGCCGACCTCCGCGACTACCAGCGCCACGGGCTGTCCTGGCTGGCCGAGCTCACCTCGCTCGGCCTCGGCGCGTGCCTCGCCGACGACATGGGCCTCGGCAAGACGATCACGCTGATCGCGCTTCACCTCCACCGGACCGAGCGCGGCCGCGGCGGGCCCACGCTCGTGGTGTGCCCGGCCTCGCTGCTCGGCAACTGGGAGGCCGAGATCCGTCGCTTCGCGCCCGGCGTCGCCTGCCGCCGCCACCACGGCAGCACGCGTGACCTCGACCGGGTGCGCGACGGGTTCGTCCTCACCACCTACGGCACGATGCGCAACGACGCCGCCCTCCTCGCCGAGGTGCCCTGGGACCTCGTCGTCGCCGACGAGGCCCAGCACATCAAGAACTCGCGCTCGGCCGCCGCCCGCGCGCTGCGCACCATCCCGAGCACCGCCCGCGTCGCGCTGACCGGCACGCCCGTCGAGAACGACCTCACCGAGCTCTGGTCCATCCTCGACTGGGCGATCCCGGGCCTCCTCGGCAGCCGCAACGCCTTCCGCAAGGTCTGGGCCGCACCGATCGAGTCCGGGCTCGAGCCGACCAAGGCGCGGCAGTTCGCCGACCTGATCGGCCCGTTCCTGCTGCGCCGCCGCAAGTCCGACCCGGGCATCGCGCCGGAGCTGCCGGCCAAGACCGAGACCGATCACGTCCTGGGGCTGACCCGCGAGCAGGTCGTGCTCTACGAGACGCTCGTGCGCGAGTCGATGCGCCGCATCGAGGAGGCCGACGAGCAGACCCGCCGCGGGCTCGTGCTCACGCTGCTGACCGGCCTCAAGCAGATCTGCAACCACCCGGCCCACTTCCTGCGCCAGGCCAACCCCAGGCTGAGGGGCCGCTCCGAGAAGCTCGAGCTCATCGACGAGCTGGTCGGCACGGTCGTGGCCGAGGACGGCGCGGTCCTCGTCTTCACCCAGTACGTCGCCATGGCGCGGCTCCTCGAGCGACACCTCGCCACCACCGGGGTGCCACACCAGTTCCTGCACGGCGGCACGCCCGTGCGCGAGCGCGACGCGATGGTGGCGCGCTTCCAGGCAGGCGAGGCGCCGGTCTTCCTGCTCTCGCTCAAGGCCGGCGGCACCGGCCTCAACCTCACCCGGGCCGACCACGTCATCCACTTCGACCGCTGGTGGAACCCCGCGGTCGAGGACCAGGCCACCGACCGCGCCTACCGGATCGGCCAGACCAGGCCCGTGCAGGTGCACCGCTTCATCACCCAGGGCACGATCGAGGAACGCATCGCCGAGCTGCTCGCCCGCAAGCGCTCCCTCGCCGACTCCGTCCTGGCCCGCGGCGAGGCCGCCCTCACCGAGCTCTCCGACGCCGAGCTGCGCGACCTCGTGGAGCTGAGATCCACCCCACGACCTTCTCCTCCTCCGCTTCGCTCCCCCGGACAACGCCGCGGGGACCCCGAATGACCCCGACGGTCGACCCCATCGCGGTCACCCACCCCCGCCTCCCGCCGCGCCGCGCGGGCGGCGCAGGCACGTGGTGGAGCAAGGCGGTGCTGCGCGCGGTGGAGGAGGCCGCGTTCGGCGACAAGGAGCTGCGTGCGGGTCGGTCCCTCGCCCGGTCGGGGGCGGTCGGCGCGATCACCGTGGAGGACGGCGGCGCCGTCGCGGCGGTGACGGAGGGGCAGGACGCCTACACCGTGGAGGTGACCCTGCCGGTCCTCGACGCCGGCGACGCCGCGGCCGTCACCGAGCTGGTCGCCGCGGAGTCCGGCCGGATCGGCGCCCTCCTCGCCGGGCAGCTCCCGCACTCGTTCGTCGAGGCCGTCGAGGAGGCGGGCGTCGAGCTGCTGCCCTACGGCGGCGAGCTGGGCTCGGCCTGCACCTGCGACTCCTGGCTCGACCCTTGCCCCCACGCGCTGGCCGTGTGGACCCAGGTGGGGTGGCTGATCCAGGCAGACCCGTTCGTGCTCACCCACCTGCGTGGGCTGTCGCGCGACCGGGTGCTGCGCGACCTCCACCGACTCACCCGCCCGCGCGCCCTCACCGGTGAGTCTCCCGGGGACTCACCGTCCAGTGGAGCCGTCGAGCGCGTCGACGACGACCCCGACGACCTCGCCGTCGCGGAGGACGCCGCGGCCCGCGCCGCACGCCTGCTCGCGCAGCCGACCGAGTCCTGGTGAGCCGGGGAGCAGTCAGCGGGCCTCGGTGGTGGCGACCGGGCGGAGTCCGAGCTCCTCGTCGAGGCGGAGCAGGCCGGGACCGTCGTCGTCGATGAGCTTCACGCGACCGACGATCTCCTTGACGGTCGCCTCCTCCTCGATCTGCTCCTCGAGGAACCAGTTGAGCAGCGGCCGGGAGTCGAGGTCACCCTCGGACTCGGCGAGGCGGTAGAGGTCGCGGATCGAGGCCGACACCTTCTCCTCGTGCGCCCGCGCGGCCTCGAACGCGTCGAGCACCGACCCCACGATCACCACGGGGGCGGCGACCGCGCCGATGCGCGGGTGGTTGTCGCGGTCGGCGACGTGGTCGATGAACTTGTTGGCGTGGACGATCTCCTCGTCGGCCTGGTGGCGCAGCCACGCGGCCATGCCCGGCAGGTCCATGAGCTCGAGCTCGATCGCGAGCTGGCGGTAGACGAGGGACGCCTGGAACTCGAGCGTGATCTGGTCGTTGAACGCGTTCTCGAGGCTCTCGCTCAGCTTCATGGCCTCACCCTATCGGGGGAGGCGGGTGCGGGCAGCCCACCGTCGTACCCCCGCTCCCGCTCGGTCCGTCGTGCGTTCTCGACCCGATGGGTGCGGGTCGGGATGACGGATCGCGGGGGTCGGCGGTCCGTCATGCGTTCTCGACCCGATGGGTGCGGGTCGGGATGACGGATCGTGGGGGTCGGCGGTCCGCCATGCGTTCTCGACCCGATGGGTGCGGGTCGGGATGACGGAACGCGGGGAGTGGGCCGGCGGCTCAGGCGGGGGCCGTGAGGCCCAGGGCGCCGTGCGCCATCTCACGCAGCACGTCGTGCATCTGCGGGTCGGGGAGCCGGCCGCTGTGGGGCGTGGAGTTGAGCAGTCCGAACATCACGTGGGCCCGCGCGCGGGAGGTGTCCGGGCTCAGGCTCGGGTCGTGGAGCCGGATCTGGGTCGCCCAGACGTCGACGTACGAGCGCTGGAGCGCGCGCACGCGCTCGCGGGCCTCGTCGGGCAGGCTGCTCCAGTCGCGGTCCTGGACGACGATGAGCGCGCGGTGCTCGAGGGCGAACTCGATGTGCCACTCGACGAGCGCCTCGAGGGCGGCGCGCGGCCCGGCGGCCGTCCCGACGCGGCTGCGGCCCTCGGCGAGCAGGGTCTCGCTGATGGAGACCAGCATCTCGGCGAGCATCGCGTCCTTGGACTCGAAGTGCTTGTAGAGCGCCGGCCCGGAGATCCCGCAGGCCGAACCCAGCTCGGCGACCGAGACGCCGTGGAACCCGCGCGCCGCGAAGAGCTCCGCGGCGATGTCGAGGATCTGCTGACGACGAGGGGTCACGAGGTCGAGGTTAGTGGTGGTTAACCATTGCCACGACCCTCGCGGGGCCGGGAGCGTCATCTGACGCTCCGGCGCCTCCCACACGGCAAGCGGTATCACACGGCCCTCCCCAGCCTGATGCGGCCACGAGGGGCCCCTCCCGAGAACGTCGGTGCCTCAGTGGGCCGCACCCCCGCACGGCCCACTGACTCCCAAGACTGTGCACCAACGCGGACAGTCTGGTCCGGTCGAGCGAGGTTTTCAGTGGTGCCAGCACCACTTTCGGTCTGGACGAGCGTCCAGAGATTCCGCGATGCCGCGGAATCCGGGGTGTGGTGCTCGCTCTACCGACATCCGCCCCGTGGCGTGACTACAGTGCGCGACATGCCCAGGATCCGCGTCGTCCTCGCCGAGGACGGCGACCTGCTCCGCGCCGGCGTGCTCGCCCTGCTCGAGGGGTACGACGACCTCGACGTGGTCGCCACGGCGACCAGCCTGCCGGGGCTGCTCGCCGCGGTCGCCGAGCACCGGCCCGACGTGGTGCTCACCGACATCCGGATGCCGCCGGACTTCACCGACGAGGGCATCCGCGCGGCGGGTGAGCTGCGGCGCACGCACCCGGGGATGGGGGTGGTGGCGCTGACGCAGTACTCCGACGTCGAGTACGCGCTCGACCTGGTGCGTGACGGCTCCGACGGCCGCGGCTACCTCCTCAAGGAGCGGGTCGCCGACGTCGACGAGCTCGTCGCCGCACTGCGCACCGTGGCCGCCGGCGGGTCCGTGATCGACCAGATCGTGGTCGACGCGCTGGTGGCGACCGGCACCCGTCGGCACGACTCGCTGCTCGACCGGCTCACCCCGCGCGAGCTGGAGGTGCTGGCGATGGTCGCCCGCGGGATGACCAATGCGGCGATCGCCGCCGAGCTCGTGATCACCGACCGAGCGGTCGAGAAGCACATCAACTCGATCCTCACCAAGCTCGATCTGCCCTCGGACGCGCCCGTGCACCGACGGGTCGCCGCCACCCTGGTCTTCCTGAGCGAGGCGGGCGTCGGCGGCGGGGTCGCGCCCCGCGCATGAGGCGGCTCCTGGCCGGCTGGGACCGCCTCGACCCGGCCCTGGCGTGGCTGCTGCGGATCAACCTCCTCGCCCTCGTCACGGCGACGGTCCTGCTCGCGACGGCGTACCTGCTGGGCTTCCAGCACACCGCCGTCGAGATCGACCTCGCCGTGATGGCCGTGTCGCTGGTGGTGCTGCTGGCCACGCCACCGCTCACGCGACGCCACGGCGCGAACGCGGCGATCCTCGGGCTCACCCTGTCGGCCCTGATCTTCGCGGTCGGCGGGACGTGGGCGACCCCGGTGCTGTCGCCGCTGACGGCGCTGCTGGCGATGGTGCCGCTCCTGGTCGCCTACCCCTACCTGTCCGCCCGGTGGGTGCACGCGCTCATGGTCGTGGCCGTGGTCGGCAGCGCCGTGATCGTGGCCCTCGGCGAGTGGCGGCGGGTCGAGGTGCTCGACCAGCTCTGGTGGGTCAACGCGCTCGTCGTGGCGTCCTCGCTGCCGGCGGGGGTGCTCGTCGTGGTGCTCCTCGTGCGTGGGGCCTACACCCGGTTGAAGGAGCAGTCGGCCCAGCTCACCGAGTCGCGCACCCGCATCGTCGACGTCGCCGACGCCGCGCGGCGCAGCCTCGAGCGCGACCTCCACGACGGCGCGCAGCAGCGTCTCCTCGCGATGAGCGTCACGGTCGAGCGCGCCCGCAAGGAGCTGGAGGCGGGCCGTGAGGAGGGTGCAGCCGCACTGCTGGGGCAGCTGGCCGCCGACACGCGGGAGGTGCTCGTCGAGCTGCGCGAGCTGGCCCGGGGGATCTACCCGCCGCTGCTCGTCGAGCGGGGACTGGTGGCCGCGCTGCAGTCGACCGCCCGGCGCTCCACCGTCCCCGTCACCCTCGACGTCGCCGACTTCGAGCGCCCCAGCCGCCAGGTCGAGGCGGCGGCGTACTTCTGCATCCTCGAGGCGCTCACCAACGCCGCCAAGCATGCCGGGGCGAGCGAGGTCCTGGTGACCGTGCGCGGGCGCCCGCACCTGAGCTTCACCGTCTCCGACAACGGCGGCGGCTTCGACCAGGGGCTCGTCGCGGCCGGGGGGCTGCTGGGGATGGAGGCGCGGATGGAGGCGGCGGGTGGCCGGCTCCGGCTCGAGAGCGCACCGGGTCGGGGGACGACCGTCCGCGGGGACTTCCCGCCACTGGACTCCAGGGGTTAACGATCGCTAACCTGAGGTGGTGTCCGAGCCCCAGACCTCACCCACCATGCGCGAGCTCGTCGACGACCTGCGCGCCCGGCTGGCCCGGGTCCGCCAGGGCGGGTCGGAGAGTGCCCGCCGCAAGCACACCGACCGCGGCAAGCTCCTGGTCCGCGACCGGGTCGACCGGCTGCTCGACCCGGGCAGCCCGTTCCTCGAGCTCGCCCCGCTGGCGGCGTACGGCATGTACGGCAACGGGGACGGCGACGACTACGCCGTGCCGAGCGCGAGCATCGTCACCGGCATCGGGCTGGTGCACGGTCGCCCCGTCATGGTCATCGCCAACGACGCCACGGTGAAGGGCGGCACCTACTACCCGATGACGGTCAAGAAGCACCTGCGGGCGCAGACCGTCGCCGCCGAGAACCGGTTGCCGTGCATCGCGCTGGTCGACTCCGGCGGCGCGTTCCTGCCGATGCAGGACGAGGTGTTCCCCGACCGCGAGCACTTCGGCCGGATCTTCTTCAACCAGGCGAACCTGTCCGCGCAGGGCGTGCCGCAGCTCGCCGCGGTGATGGGATCGTGCACCGCCGGCGGCGCCTACGTCCCGGCGATGTCGGACGAGACGGTGATCGTGCGCAACCAGGGCACGATCTTCCTCGGCGGCCCGCCGCTGGTGAAGGCGGCGACCG
>CAZDAO010000202.1:0-6051 GCA_964503015.1 uncultured Nocardioides sp.
TGGCCGGGCTCGAGCGGCATGCAGACGGAGTGCAGCGCCGGGACCCACTGGGGCGATTCGCCCGCGGCCTCGAGCTCCTCGATCCGGCGGAGCACCTCGGTGCCCATCCGGGCCATCACGCGCATGGAGACGGTGACGTAGGCGGAGTCGGTGATCTCGATGCCGAACATCGGCTTCTCGGCCTCGAGGTGGCCCATCACGAAGGGGATGACGTACATCGTGCGTCCCCGCATGCAGCCGGCGTAGAGCCCGTGCATGAGCTCCTTCATCTGCTCGGGGTCCATCCAGTTGTTGGTGGGCCCGGCGTCGCGCTCGTCCACCGAGCAGATGTAGGTGCGGTCCTCGACGCGGGCCACGTCCGTGGGGTCGGAGGCCGCGTGGAAGGAGTTCGGCATGACCGCGGGGTCGAGGCGGGTGAAGGTGCCGGTGGCCTCGAGGGAGGAGGTCAGCTGCGCCCACTCCGCGTCGGAGCCGGTGCACCAGTGGATGGAGTCGGGCTGGGTCAGCTCGGCGACCTCGGTCACCCAGGCCAGGATGCCCTGGTGGGTGGTCGGAGGGGTCGTCTGCGTGTCGATCGTGGCGGTCATGACCGTTTCCTTCAGCGTGCGTAGCGGCTGGTTCGCGCGGCCTCGTTGTCGGCGACTTGCGGGGACGCTAGCCCTTGTGAAAGCACGCACATATTGGATCGATCACAGATGTGTGACCTGGCTCTCGCTACTGCCGCGTACGTCGGCGGGGCTGGGCGACGCGCTCGGTGAACGATCCTCCGGCGGGGCCGCCGACGGGGGCGTCCGGGTGGATGCTGCGCGTCTCCGCGCGCCGGTTGCGGGCCGCGAGCCAGTCGCGGAGGTAGAACTTCGGCAGCATCTTGGCCACCGCGAGCGTGACGTAGACGATCGTGTTGATGGCGACGAAGGCCGCGAGCACGGCGATGAGCTGGTTGCGCAGGATGCTGTCGGGGAGCAGCACGCCCATCGGGACGACCACGGGTGCCGGTGCCATCTCAGTTCTCCACCTTCACGCCGGAGTCGGTCTGGACGACGTGCTTCCAGTCGGCCTGCCGGGCGAGCGAGAGGTCCCAGATGCCCTTGAGGTAGACGATGTTGAGGAACATCGCGTAGCAGAGCTCGGGGAACAGCGAGAGGCCGAGCAGCCGGGCCTTCCACCCCCCGCGCCAGACCGTGACCACCCGTTCGAGGGTGAACACCAGACCGAGCCCGATCCAGAACGGGAACCACACCCAGTCCGAGGTCGCCAGCACCATCAGGGCGATGAGGAGGAGGTAGGCGCCGAGCGCGATGACGCCGTAGCCGATGCCGAGCTGCTGCATCCAGTAGCGGAAGGTCTGGGGGCGCAGGCCGTAGGCGCCGAGGTTCTCCAGCGCCCCGCGCTGCCAGCGCAGCCGCTGGGCCCACAGGGCCCGCCACGTCGGCATCACCTCGGTGACCACCGTGCACTCGCTCGGCGAGATCATCAGGGCGCCCAGGGTCTTGAGCGCGATGGTCAGCTCGTTGTCCTCGGTCAGGGCGACGGTGTCGTAGACGTCGCCCGGGACGCCGGGGAGGATCTTGCCGCGCTCCTCGGCCACCGCCCGCAACGCGCGCGGCCGGAACACCGACGCGGTGCCGGTGAGCACGAACACCCGGCCGCGGCGGCGGCGCAGGTCGCGCTGGTAGCGGGTGTACTCGTTGCGCTGGAACTGACCGATCAGGCCGGACCCGTCCTCGCCGTAGAACAGGCCGCCGACCGCCATCAGCGCGCGGTCCCAGGTGAGGCGGTTGGTCGCGCCCTCGAGGAAGCCGTCGTCGAGCGTCGTGTCGGCGTCCATGATCATCACGCAGTCGTTGTCACCCAGGCCCGGGAGGATCTGGGCGAGCGCCTGGTTGAGACCGCCGGCCTTCTTGTGGGTGTTGTCGACCGTCTCGAAGACGTCGACACCGGCCTCGCGGGCCAGCCGCACGGTGCCGTCGGTGCAGTTGTCGGCCACGACCACGACCCGCGCCGGCGGCACCGACTGCGAGAGCAGGGACGCCAGGGTCTCGGAGATGCAGCTCTCCTCGTTGTGGGCCGGGATGAGGACGGTGATGGTCACCGGGCCGGCGTACACGCCGCGGGTCTCGGACATCACCAGCCGGGGCGCCAGCGGCATCCGCCCGCCGTCATCGCTGCGGCGCGCGTGCGTCAGCAGCCGCCGCTCGATGCCCGCCACAGCGGCTGCGAGCAGCAGGGCGACGCCGACCGCGGCCAGCAGGATGCGGGGCGACGGCATCTCGGTGTCGTAGAAGACCTGCCAGATGCCGAAGAGCACCCCCTCCGACGGCGCCCGGCCGGCCTCCGGGTCCCCCGAGGCCACCGCGACCCACAGGGCAGTCGCCCCCAGCGCCGCCGCACCGATGATGGCCAGCCCCACTGACCGCTGCAACCACCGCATCCGTCCCGAGTCTCCTTCCACCAGCGGCGAGCGCATATCGCCCCGCTCAGTCCTGGGTCACCGCCGCGACAGCGGAGGGCCAGAACGCGTCCACGAACTCGTCGTACGGCACGGGCTTGCCGATGAGGTAGCCCTGGGCGAAGTCCACGCCCTCCTGGCGGCACACCTCGAGGATCTCCGGCTCGGAGACGAACTCGGCCACGGTCCGCTTGCCGAGGTCGCGGGCGATGCCGACGATCGAGCGCATGATCGTGCGGTCCACCGTCGAGTCCGTGACGTGGGCGACGAACTCCCCGTCGATCTTCACGTAGTCGAAGAAGAGGTGCTTGAGGTAGTAGAAGGAGCCGAACCCGGCCCCGAAGTCGTCGAGCGCGAACGCGCACCCGAGCTCGGTCATCCGGGCCGCGAAGTCGCGCGCCATGGCGACGTCGGCCACGGCGGCGGTCTCGGTGATCTCCAGGATGAGGGCCGAGGGGTCCACGTCGTGGGTGGAGAGGGACGTGACGATCGCGTGCTCGAGCTCAGGGTTGCCGATGGAGAGTCCCGAGAGGTTGACCTCGAGCTCGAACTCCGGGTCGTGCTCCGCGCGGATCCGCGCGAGCAGCTCGAGGCTGTGGTCGACCACCCAGGCGTCGACGCGCGGCATCAGGCCCACGCGCTCGGCGATGTAGACGAAGCGGGACGGCGGCACCAGCTCGTCCTCGTCGCGCAGCCGCAGCAGCACCTCCGCGGAGGTGATCCGGCCGCTGGCGATGTTCATGATCGGCTGCAGGTGCAGCTCGAAGCGGTCCTGCTCGAGCGCCGCCTCGATCCGGCTCTGCCAGTGCAGCCGGGCCGCCGTGCGCGGACCACGCTCGTCGCCCTCGGGCAGCATGGCGACCTGGTTGCGGCCGGCCTCCTTGGCGTCGTACATCGTCATGTCGGCCAGCGCCAGGATGTCGGCGGCGTGCTCGGAGGCGGCCCGGAAGGTGACGGCGCCGACGCTCGCGGTGACCCGGCGGGCGACGCCGTCGAGCGTGGCGGCGTGGTCGCGGATCCGGTCCAGGACGAGGGCGGCCACCCGCTGGGCGGCCGCCTGGTCGCCGTCGCTGAGGAGGATGGCGAACTCGTCGCCACCGAGGCGGGCCACCAGGTCGGAGCTGCGGATCGAGCGCCGCAGCAGGCCGGCGATGGTGATCAGCAGCTCGTCGCCGGCGTTGTGGCCGAGCGTGTCGTTGACCTGCTTGAAGTTGTCGAGGTCGAGCAGCAGCAGCGCGCCCGTGGCGCCGACGCGACCGCACCGGTCGAGGTGGCGCGCCAGCTCGGTCTCGAAGCGTCGTCGGTTGGCCAGGCCGGTGAGCACGTCATGGTCGGCGAGGTGGGAGAGACGGTCGAGGTAGCGGCGGCGGTCGGAGATGTCGACCACGTTGACCATCACGACCTCGCCCATGCCGCGGTCGCCGACGATGGTGCTGCTCAGGGCCACGCTGACGTCGTTGCCGCCGGAGTCCCGGAAGCCGCACTCGGTCTCGAAGGTGTCGCCGCGCCGAGCCACCAACCGGCTGACGTGGTCCTCGATCCGGGCCTCCCCGGGCGTCTCGAAGGCGCTCAGCTTGTGGCCGACCATGTCGGGCGGGTCGAGGCCGACGAGGACCGCCATGGAGATGTTGGCCCGGATGATCCGACCCTCCAGGTCGAGGAGCGCGACGCCGTGGGGGGCGTCGTCGAAGAGGCGCTCGACCCGCTCGTTGGCGACCCGCGCGCGGCGGGTCTGCCGCTCGAGGTCGCGGACGATGCGCTGGAGCACGGGCGCGAGCACCACGGCGATCGCGGCCCACACCACCGCCCGGCGCCAGTCGCCGAAGGAGTAGCCCGGCGCGCCGATGACCACGATCGGGACCACGAAGGTGAGGACCGCCAGCGCGCTGGCGACCCACAGCTGCTGGGGCGTCCCGGTGATCGCGAGCCAGAGGATCGGCAGCAGCAGGAGGACGGTCATCCCTGACGAGTTCCCACCCATGCCCGCTCCCGCGGCATCGTGCACCAGGGCCGCGAAGGGGAAGAGCAGGTAGGCGGCGAGGGGGTCGAGCCACGACCGCTCGGCCCGCCGCTGCGCCGCCAGGAAGACGACGACGACGGGCACCAGGCTCAGCGCTGCGAGCGCGGCGACCCACCAGGGCCGCTCGTAGGGCGGCAGGGCGACGGTCACCAGCGCCAGCACCGCGACGCCGGCGAACGGCAGCGCCAGGGCAGGAGAGCCCCGCCGCAGGTCGGCGTACGACGCCCCCGCAGCGCGCGTCTCCGAGGTGGGCCGTCGCACCCAACCAGACTAGACCAGCTGGGTGCGACGCCGGGGCGTTATCCCTCGTTCTCCAGGTCGGCCGCCACGCGGCGGTGCGCCTCCCAGATCTCCTCGGGCATCCGGTCGAACTGCGAGAGGTGCTCCTCGCGGAAGCCCATCTCCTGCTGCCAGCGCTCCTTGTCGATGCTGAGGATGCGCTCGAGGTCCTCGGGGGCGATGTCGACCCCCTCGAGGTCGAGCTCGTCCTTGGTCGGCAGGATGCCCACCGCAGTGCGCCGCCCCTGGACCTCGCCGTTCTTCAGCTGCAGCAGCCACAGCAGCGGGCGCAGGTTGTCGCGGTAGCCGGGCCAGAGGAAGTGGCCGTCGTCGGGGTCCTTCTGGAACCAGTTGACGTGCGCGAAGATGGGCTGCTCCTTCGCCGCCCCCACCACGTCGAGGTAGTGGCGGGCGTAGTCGCCCTCGCCGTAGGCCATGAACGGCCGGTTCGACATCGGGTCGTAGCGCAGCTGCCCGTCGACGCCCTCGGCGGCGAAGGTGGCCTCGGCGCCCAGGGTGAGACCGTCGTACACCCCCTCGGCGAGGTCGGTGATGGCGCGGATCAGCGGCTCGCGATCGCGGGTGCGGCCGCCGAAGATGATCGCGTCGATCGGCACGCCGGCCGCGTCGTCGTAGTCCGGGGCGATGTTGGGGACGTTGTCGAGCGTCGTGGTGAACCGGCTGTTGGGGTGGGCCCAGGGCGCCGTGTCGTTGTCCTTGCGGTCGGCCAGCGGGGCACCGGTCCAGTCGAGCCAGCCACGCACGTCGGTCGGCGGCTTGGGGGTCTTGCCCTCCCACCAGACCTCGCCCGTGCTGGGGTTGTAGGCGACGTTGGTGAAGATCGCCTGCGACCCCTCGCCGATCGAGTGCAGCGCGTTGGGGTTGGTCCTCTCGTTGGTGTCCTTGGCGACACCGAACACGCCGTACTCCGGGTTCATGCCCATCAGGCGGCCGGTCTGCTCGTCGACCCACAGCCATGCGATGTCGTCGCCGTAGAAGGAGACGTGGTAGCGGTCGCCGAGTGCGTCGGGAGCCGCCATCATCGCCAGGTTGGTCTTGCCGGACGCGCTCGGGAACCCACCGCACACGTGGTAGGTCTTCCCGGTCTCCTTGTCGTGGATGCCGATGAGCATGTACTGCTCGGCGAGGAACTTCTTGCTCGCCCAGCCGTCGTAGGCCCCCTGCCGCAGGCCGTGGGCGATCTTGCCGAGCAGCGCGTTGCCGCCGTAGGACGAACCGAAGTGCAGGATCGTGCGCTCGTCTGCGACGGTCACGAAGTAGCGCTGGTCGTCGGGCGTGCCCT
>CAZDAO010000202.1:6061-6806 GCA_964503015.1 uncultured Nocardioides sp.
GCGCGGACGAAGGAGTCCGGGTCGTCCAGGTCGTTGACGAACTGCACCCCGACGCGCGCCATCCGGATCATGTGCAGCACGACGGTGCGGGTGTCGGTCAGCTCGACGCCCGCGGCCCACGGCGCGAGCTCGTTGCCGGGAGGCGACATCAGGTAGGGGATGACGTACATGGTCTTGCCCTCGGACGCACCGCGCATCCGCTCGTGCAGCATCGGCTTCATCTCCGAGGCCGGGCGCCAGTTGTTGTAGACGCCCCGGTCCGCCTCGTCGTTGGTCGCGACGATGGTGCGCTCCTCGGAGCGGGCGGTGTCCTTGTAGTAGCTGCGGGAGTAGTAGCGGCCCTCGCCGGCCCGCTGCAGCTCCCCTGCAGCGACCGACTCCTCCAGGAGACGGGCGTCGTCGGAGGCGTTGACCACCTCGACGTGCTCGGCGCCGGTGAGCTCGGCGTACTCCTTCACGAACTCACGGACCCGGGGGTTGGTCAGCCCGGCCTCGTCCAGGACTGCCTCGAGATCTGCCATCGCGCTGCCTCTCGTCGTGCGGTGTGTGCGGCCGCCGCGGGTGCGGGGTGCTAGGCACCCTAGGGGATCGGGCCGGGCGCCAGGACCGGCCCTCTGGGGTGCTGATTTCACTCGTCCGGAGTACGTCGGCTATCCTCGTCCAGTCCTCGCAGGCCGGTCGGCCGGCGGAGACGGGCGCCTGTAGCTCAACGGATAGAGCATCTGACTACGGATCAGAAGGTTTG
>CAZDAO010000203.1:0-6800 GCA_964503015.1 uncultured Nocardioides sp.
CGGCGACGATCTTGCGCTGGAACAGCAGGACGATGACGATCACCGGCAGCGTGACGATGACCGACGCCGTCGCGAGCTGCGCGTACGGCGGGTTGAACGGGTCGGGTCCGACGAAGAACGACATCTGAGCCGGGACCGTCCGCGAGGCGGTGGTGGAGGTCAGCGAGATCGCGAGCACGAACTCGTTCCACGCGAAGAAGAAGGTCAGGATCGCCGCGGTGAACACGCCGGGTGCGGCGAGCGGGACGATGACCTTCCGGAAGGCCTGCCACGACGTGGCGCCGTCGACCTGGGCCGCCTGCTCCATCTCCCAGGGGATCTCGCGGAAGAAGGCCGACAGCGTCCAGATGGCCAGCGGCAGCGTGAAGGACATGTAGGGGATGACCAGCCCCGGCCAGGTGTTGAACAGGCCGAACGTGGTCCACATGTCGAAGAGCGGGCCGACGAGCGCGACCACCGGGAACATCGCGATCGCGAGCGCCAGGGACAGCACCAGGCGCTTGCCCTTGAACTCCAGCCGGGCGATGGCGTAGGCCGCCAGGGTCGCGAAGATGACCGACAGGATCGTGGCGATCAGCGCGATGCCGAAGGAGTTGATCAGCGCCCGCGTGAAGTCGGGGTTGTCGAGGATCGCCTTGTAGTTGTCGATCGTGGGTTCCTTGGGCAGGAACTGCGCGCTGCCGGCGCCGGTCTCCCCCTCGGACTTGAACGACAACGAGATGATCCACGCCACCGGGAACAGGCACCACAGCATGATCAGGGCGAACCCGATCCAGGTGCCGACTGCGTTCTTGCCCTTCATCAGCCCTCACCCCTCGCCTGCGCCAGGTCGACGCGGAACAGCTTGACGATCAGCCATGCCAGCAGCAGGACCGACAGGAACAGCAGCACCGACATCGCCGACCCGAGCCCGAGCTGCATCTGCTCGATCACCTGCCGGTAGGTCAGGAAGGAGATCGACTGCGTCCCCTCCGCGCCCTTGGTCATCACGAAGATGTTGTCGAAGATGCGATAGGCGTCGAGGGCGCGGAAGAGGACCGCGACCATGATCGCCGCTCGCATGTTGGGCAGGATCACCTTGGTGAGCCGCTGGGTCCAGGTGGCGCCGTCGACCTTGGCGGCCTCGAGCATGTCCTCGCTCACCTGCGCCAGTCCGGCCAGCAGCAGCAGCGCCATGAACGGCGTGGTCTTCCAGATCTCGGAGACCATGATCGCGAACATCGCGTGGGGGTAGTCGCCGAACCAGTTGGTGTCGTCGGCGATCCACGGCAGCCAGTTGAACCACGAGTTCACGAACCCGTTGTTCAACGAGAAGGCGAACTGCCAGGCGAAGGCCGAGACCACGGTGATGATGCCGTAGGGGATGAGGATCGAGGTCCGCATCAGGCCGCGGGCGAAGACGATGCGGTGCATCACCATCGCGAACGCGAACCCGATGACCAGCTCGACCGCCACCGTCACGATCATGATCAGCAGCGTGGTGCCCGTGCTCTTCCAGAACTGGTCGTCGGAGAGGATCGTCAGGTAGTTGTCGATCCCCACGAACGCCCGGTCGTCGGGAGCGGTGAGCCGGTAGCGGAAGAGCGAGAGGTAGAGCGCCTGGATCATCGGCCATGCCGTGACCAGGAGCATGAGGACCACGGCGGGGGCGACGAGCTTGAGCCCGAGCCGGTTCTCGGCGGCGGTGCGGTCGCTGGCCGCCTTCCTCGCGGCCTTCGTGACGTCCTTCTCCGGAGCGACGGTCGCGGTCACAGCAGGTCACCACCCTTCAGGACGTCCTCGATGAACGTCGTCGACCGCCCGGGGGTGTCGCTGTCGACCGACCGCGGCGGGTGCCAGATGTTCTGGATCGAGCCCGACACGTCGCTCCAGTACGGCGTCACCGTGCGCGGAGCGGCAGCGTCGACGCTGTCCTGGAAGAGCTGCAGCAGGTCGGCCGGGAAGCTCTCCTTGAGCGCGGGGTAGTCATAGCCCGCGGTGCTGGCCGGCATGTTGCCGGTCAGGTCGGCGTTGATGCCCTGCATCTCCGGGCCGACGAGACAGGCCGCTGCCTCGAGCGCGAGGTCCTTCTCGTCTGAGTAGGCGCTGACGCCGATGCCGATGCCGCCGTAGGGCGGCCGGGACTCCTCGCCCTCCACCGTCTGCGGGTAGCGGGCGTAGCCGATGTCCTCGGCGACGTCGGGGGCGGTCTCGTCGTAGTTGTGCCAGATGTAGGTCCAGTTGACGAGGAAGGACCCCTGGTCGGAGCCGAAGGTCGAGCCGGCGGTGCCCTCGTTGGAGACGCTGAGGTCTGCCGGCGGCCGCCTCGGACGAGGCGAGCTTCTCGATGATCTCCGCCGCCTTCTCGCCGGCGTCGTCACCGATCGTGATCTTCGCGTCCACGCCGTCTCCGGCGTCCTCGAGGATGTGGCCGCCGGCGCCCTCGACGAGCGCGTTGATCCACACGACGTAGCCCTCGTACTTGTTGGCCTGGACGCCGATCTTGGCGTCGTTCTCGCTGGCGACGTCGATGATCTGGTCCCACGTCACCGGCTGCGACATGTCGATGCCGGCCTCCTCCACGAAGGACTTGCGGTACCAGAGGACCTGGGTGTTGGACCAGAACGGGAAGACGACGAGCTGGTCCTTCCACGTGGCGGCGTCCATGGCGCCCTGGAAGGTGCCCTGCTCCTCCAGCTGCGCCTTGGCGTCCTGCGGCACCTCGGCGAGGAAGCCGGCGTCCGCGAACTCGGCCGTGAACGGTGGGTCGAGCGACATCAGGTCGATCTCGGGGTCCTTGGCCGCGAGACGGCGCGCCAGCTGGATGCGCTGCTGGCCGGCATCCTGGGGGAGGACCTGGGTGGTGATCGTGTAGTCGTCGGTCGAGCACTCCTTCGCGACCGCGTCCTGACCGCCGGAGTCGGGGTTGATGTACCAGACCAGCTCGGGCTTTCCTCCTGAGCTGCCGCACGCGGTGAGCAGGCCGCTGGCGAGCGCCAGGGCCGCAAGCGGTGCCACTCCCCGTCTGCCCCTCGGCCGGCCCCGTTGCCGGATCGACGGTTCCCGTGACATCCGCACCCTCCCTCGTCTCGACTTGTGGCCTCTGGTCTAGTGGTCCCTGACACGTTTTGGCAACATGCATCCACACGTTCGGGTGCCTTTCCACGAGTGAGGTCTGATGGCGGTCTGGCGCGCCCCGGGACGCATCAACCTCATCGGTGAGCACACCGACTACAACGACGGCTTCGTCCTGCCGATGGCGCTCCCGATGGGTTGCACGGCCTCGGTGGAGGACGCCCGCGAGGGCTGGTCGGTGGTCTCCGCGCAGGCCTCGGAGCCGGTCCGTGTTCGGGCAACCGGGCTGGCCGACCGGGACCAGGTGCCCGAGTGGGCGACCTACGTCCTGGGGGCGCTGTGGCTGCTCCACGACGACGGGGTGGAGGTCCCACCGGTCCGGATCTCCGTCGACTCCGACGTGCCCACGGGTGCAGGTCTCTCGTCCTCGGCCGCCCTGGTCTGCTCCGTCGTCTGCGCCCTCGACGAGCACCTCGGGCTCGGCCTGGACCCCGCAGGTCTGCTGGCGCTGAGCCGCCGCGTCGAGAACGACGCCGTCGGCGCCCCGACGGGCGGCATGGACCAGCTGGTCAGCCTGCGCGGGGAGGAGGGCCACGCCCTGTTCTGCGACATGCGCGACCTGACCTCGGAGGCCGTGCCCTTCGCGCCCGGCGCGAGCGGACTGTCACTACTGGTCGTGGACACCCGCGCACCACACCGTCTCGTCGACGGCGAGTACGCCGCTCGCCGCCGCGGTTGCGAGGAGGCCGCCCGGCAGCTCGGCGTGCGCGCGCTGCGCGACGTCACCGACGCCGACGAGGCCGTCTCGCGCCTCGACGACGAGGAGCTGCAGCGCTACGTCCGCCACGTCGTCACCGAGGACGCGCGGGTGCTCGAGGCCGTCGAGGTGCTGCGGGCCGGGCGGATCGACGCCCTCGGCCCGCTGTTCACGGCCTCGCACGCCTCGATGCGCGACGACTTCCGGATCACCGTGCCCGAGGTCGACACGGCGGCCGAGACCCTGCTGGCCGCCGGTGCGGTCGGTGCCCGGATGACCGGTGGAGGGTTCGGCGGCTGCGTGATCGGGCTGGTGCCGTCGGCCGACGTCGACGCGGCGGGCGACGCCGTACGCCGTGCCTTCTCCGACGCCGGCTTCGGGGAGCCGAGCCTGTTCACCGCCGAGGCCGCGGCCGGCGCCCGCGCCGTCCCTGGCCCTTGAGTCGCTGAGGGACTCAAGGGCCAACGGGGGGCCACACGCCAGCAGCGTGTCGGCACTCGGTCCTGGGCACCATCATCCTGCGATGACCCGGTCCCATCGCAGGAGGTTGGTGCGGTCGCCCTACTGTCCGACCAGCTGAGCGACCCGCTGAGGGTTCCGGGCTCCCGCGCGGTTGCTTGGGTCGCCGGAGCGACGCTCACGCAGGCGTTCGGGAGGGACGCGGACCCGCCGCCGTCAGCCGGACGCCCGGTCCGCGGTGCGCGCGATGGCCTCGACGAAGGTCGGGAAGAGGTCGGGCGGCAGGTCGTGGCCCATGCCGTCGACGAGCACGAGCTCGGCGCCGGGGATGGCGGCCGCGGTCGACCGCCCGCCGCTGACGTGCACCATCTTGTCGGCGGTGCCGTGGATGACCAGCGCAGGGACGCGGAGGCTGCGCAGCCGCGGTGTGCGGTCGCCCTGGGTGAGGATCGCCAGCATCTGGCGTACGACGCCGCTGGCGCTCACCCCGCGGTCGAAGGTCTCGTGCGCCCGGGCGCGCAGCGCCTCGGGATCGGTGGGGTAGGCCGTCGAGCCGATGAGCGACCACATCGCCAGGCTGCTCTCGACGTAGGCGTCGCGGCCTGCCTTCCGTGGCGCGATCAGCCGCGGCAGCAGGGCCGGGTGCTGCCAGCCGACGCTGCGGCGACCGGTGGTGGAGCTGATGGACGACAGGGACCGCACCCGGGCGGGGTGCTCGACCGCGACGGTCTGCGCGATCATCCCGCCCATCGACACGCCGGCCAGGTGGGCGGACTCGATGCCCAGGTGGTCGAGCAGGGCCACGGCGTCGCCGGCGAGGTCGGACATCGTGTACGGCACGTTGGCCCTGCCGGTCGCGAACGCCCGCACCAGCTGGTCGCGACGTACGGGCGCCTTGATGCGCGAGGACCTGCCGGTGTCGCGGTTGTCGTAGCGCACGACGTGGAAGCCGGCGTCGGCCAGCTGCTCGCAGAAGGCCCGGTCCCACCAGGTCATCGGTCCGCTGAGCCCCATCACGAGCAGGAGCGGCTCGCCGTCGGGGTCGCCGAAGGTCTGGTAGCACAGCTCGACGTCGGGGCCGACCGGGGCGCGCAGCTCGTCGGAGATGATGGGCGCCTGGGATGAGGTGCGGCGGGGCGGGTACATGTCCTCAGTGAACACGACGGGCGTCCCCAATAAAACGCAAAGCACGTCACATCCCCGATCCCACGGGGGTTCTGGGCTACGTTCGGACGTTGTGACCCATCGCACAGTGGCCGAGTTCCTGACGCCGGACGGTTTCGTCCAGCCGTCGGTCGCGGCCGTGCTGCGCGAGGGCTCGGTCATCACCGAGGCCGGCCGCTACGCCGTGCAGGCGCTCGCCGCGCGCGGGTCCCGACGTCGTACGCCGTTCGGCTCCCACCCGGTCCGGGCGGGCGAGCCGGTGCTGCTCGTGCCCGGGTTCCTGGCGGGTGACTCCTCGCTGGGCCCGATGAGCCGGACGCTGCGACACCTGGGCTTCCGCACCTATCGCGCGGACATCCGGGCCAACGTCGGCTGCACGCTCGTCGCGGCCGCCCAGCTCGAGGAGCGACTCGAGGGCCTGGCCCAGCGCCGCGGCTCGCGGGTCCGCATCGTCGGTCACAGCCTCGGCGGGATGCTCGCGCGGGGCGTCGCGGCGCGCCGGCCCGACCTGGTGGCGGGGATCGTCACCATGGGCAGCCCGATGCTCGCGCCCGGAGCCCACCACGTCTCGCTCGCCCGCAGCGTCGACCTGCTCGTCCGGCTCAACCGTGCGGGCCTGCGCAACCTCATGGCCGAGGACTGCGTCGCCGGATCGTGTGCTCAGGAGAGCTTCGACCAGGCTCGCGCGGCACTGCCCGAGGGGGTCGACTTCACCGCGATCTACTCCCGGCGCGACGGCATCGTCGACTGGCGGGCGTGCATCGACCCGCTCGCTCGGGCGGTGGAGGTGCGGTCGTCCCACCTGGGCATGGCGTTCGACCCCGCCGTGATCGCTGCTGTGTCGGCGGCCCTGCGACCGGTCGCTCCGTCAGCTGTCGAAGTCGATCGCGGAGAAATCGCGTAGCTTCTCCAGCCGGTGCTCGGCGGTGATCGACCGGATCGTGCCGCTGCGCGATCGCATCACCAGGGAGTGCGTCGTCACGCCGTCGCCGCGGTAGCGAACACCGCGCATGAGCTCGCCGTCGGTGATGCCGGTCGCCACGAAGAACGCGTCGTCGCCGGTGACCAGGTCGTCGGTGCCCAGCACGTGGTCGGCGTCCAGGGTGTGACCCGCGTCGAGCGCGCGCTGCCGCTCCTCGTCGTCCTGCGGCCAGAGACGGCCCTGGATCGTGCCGCCGAGGCACTTCATCGCGCACGCCGCGATGATCCCCTCGGGGGTGCCGCCCACGCCGAGCAGCAGGTCGATCCCGGTGTCGGGCCGCGCCGCCATGATCGCGCCGGCCACGTCGCCGTCGGTGATGTACTTGATGCGCGCGCCCGTCTCGCGGATCTCCTCGACCAGGGTGGCGTGCCGCGGCCGGTCGAG
>CAZDAO010000204.1:0-6756 GCA_964503015.1 uncultured Nocardioides sp.
TCGTCATCTGTCCTCCTGGAGGTGGTGCGGGGCTCCGGTCGAGCCCCGTCCCCGATGACGATGCGCGCCCGGCCCCCGGTCCGCACGCGGCCCGTCCGCACGCTGTGGAAGGCCCCCCATCGACGGGTTCTGTGGACATCTCGCGGCCGGGGGCGGGCGGCTCGCGATCCGTCATCCACACCCGCAGCCATGAGTTCGGCTTCGCATGACGGACCAGGCCGGCCGCCGGACCTCGACGCGCGGTCACGGCGCCACCGAGCCGAAGAGGGAGGCGACGGTCGGCACGACCCCGAGGAGCAGGAACGCGGGGAGCAGGCAGACGCCGAGCGGCACCGCGGCCGCGACGCCCACCCTCCTGGCGGCGTCCTCCGCCTGCGCGAGCCCTTCGCGCTCGAGCTCGTCGGCCAGTCGTTCGACGAGGTCGACCACGGACGCACCGGAGGCGTTCGAGCGCACCATGGCGCGCACCAGTGGCGCCAGCTGCTCGTCGTCGCCCACCGCCTGCCAGGCGTCGGCCGAGGATGCGCCCCAGCGGGCATGCTCGACGACCGCGCCCAGTCGGTCGGCGGCCGCCCCGGGCAGCGCGGTGCAGACCTGGGCCAGGCCGCTGATCGGCTCGGCGCCGGCACGCAAGGTCGCGGCGAAGAGGTCGATGAGGTGCGGGAGCGTGCGCTGCACCTCCTCCCGCTCGCGCCGCACACGGGGCGGCTCGGCTCGCGACAGCACCCACCAGGCGCCGGCGGCGCCGACCAGGCCGACCACCGGGCCGGCCGCGCCCCCCACGAAGAGCCACGCGGCGACACCGGCTCCGACCACGCCGAGCGCCCGCAGCGGCGGGCCGGACCTCGTGGGCCGTCGCGGTGGCCGGTGGATCGGAGGCAGCCACAGCAGGACCGCGAGGCAGGCGCACAGCGCCGCCAGCCATGTCATGGCCCGGCCGCCCGGTCGGCCAGCCGCTCGATCCACCACAGCCCCACTGCGATGAGCGCGAGGCCCGCCAGGAGGCAGACCCACCCGACCGGGGTCCCGAGCAGGAAGCTCCACGGGTCAGACCCTGCCCCGGACCCCATCAGCAGCACGACCAGGGGCAGGCAGGCGACGAGCCGCGCGGTGGCCCGCGCCGAGGCGAGCTCGGAGTGGACGAGCCGACGGGTCCTCCGCCGGGCGCGGAGTCCCGCCGCCGTGCGCTCGAGCGCGGCTGCGAGCCCGTGACCGGAGCGGTGGGCCACCTGCCATGCACCCGCCACCCACACCAGGTCGCCGGCCCCAGGCCTCGACGTCGCCAGTCGGCGCAGCTCCCCGGGCACGTCGGCCCCGAGGTGGTGTGCGTCGACGACCGGCCGCAGCGGCGGCCAGCGCTGCGCCGCCACCGCCAGCGCGGCGCCCGGCGGCTGCCCGGCCGCGAGCTCGGCTGCCAGCAGGTCGCAGACCTCGAGCACGGCCGACTGGTCCGCTGCCCGCCGCCTCCTCCGTTGCCACACCCCGCGCGGCCGGCTGAGCGAGCGTGCTCGGCTCGACGCCCCTGCCGGCCCCGGCACGAGCAGCAGCGCTGCGCTGCCGAGGAGGAGGGCCGCGACCCAGCCGGTCACCACGCGACCGTCTCCAGCCGCCGGGCGAGCGCCGCGGCCGCGGGTCCCCGGACGACCCGGTCGGGCTCGAACGACGCGGCGGTGCGCAGCGAGACCAGGCCGGTGTCGTCGCGCTCGGGGACGGCCAGCTCCAGCACCCGGCGCCGGCCGTCACGCCCCCGCCCGAGGTGGATCACCACGTCGAGCGCCGCTGCGAGCTGGCTGTGCGCCGCCTCGCGCGGCAGCCCGGCGGCCAGTGCCAGCGCCTCGACCCGGGCCGGCACGTCGGCCGCCGAGTTGGCGTGGAGGGTGCCGCAACCACCGCCGTGCCCGGTGTTGAGTGCCGCCATCAGGTCGACGACCTCGGCACCCCGCACCTCCCCGACCACGAGCCGGTCGGGTCGCATCCGCAGCGCCTGCCGCACCAGCGTCTGCAGGGTGATCTCGCCGGCGCCCTCGATGTTGGGGGGCCGGCCCTCCAGCCCCACGACGTGTGGGTGCTCGGGCCGCAGCTCGCTGGCGTCCTCCACGAGCACGATCCGCTCCCCCGGGTCGACCAGCGACAGCAGGGCGGAGAGGACCGAGGTCTTGCCGGTCCCGGTGCCGCCAGTGACCAGGAACGCGCAGCGTGCGTCGACGACCTCCTCGAGCAGGAAGGCGCCTTCGGGCGGGATCGCTGACGCAGCGACGAGCTCGGGCAGGGTCCACACGCGGCGGCGTGGCACGCGCAGCGAGACCACGGTGCCGGCCCGGGCGACCGGCGCGAGGACGGCGTGGAAGCGGGTGCCGTTGGGGAGGCGGACGTCGGCGTGGGGTGTCGCGTCGTCGAGCCGCCGCCCGGCCTTGGCGGCGAGGCGCTGGGCGAGCCGGCGCACGGACGCGTCGTCGGGGAAGTCGACCGACGCGCGCTCGAGCCCGCGGCCGCGGTCGATCCAGACCTCGGTGGGCCCGTTGACCAGCACGTCGGTGACGTCGGGCAGCCGCAGCAGCTCCTCGAGCGGCCCGGCACCGAGCACGTCCCGGCGCAGCACCTCGTGGACGGCCAGGACGGTCGCGTCGCCCACGGGTGAGCCGGATGCCCGGAGCGCCTCGGCGACCCGGTGAGGGGTGAGGTCGCCCGCAGCCCCGGCCAGCCGGCGGCGCACGTCGTCGAGGACCGCCGCCGGCACCGGGACGGTCATGCCGCCTCCCCCAGCAGGCCGCGCGCCGTGCGGGCGAGCGGGCCGCGACCGGCGAGCGGGCCCAGGCCGCCGTCGAGGGACGCCGCGAGCCCGCGCTGGTCGGGCAGGGCCGCGACCACCGGCAAGCCGGTGACCCGCTCGGCGTCGGCGTCGCCCAGGCTCCCGGGCCGGACCACCAGTCCGGCACGCCCCGCCCGGCCGTCGCGGCCGAGCAGGCCCACCAGCCGTGCGGTGGCAGCCAGGCCCGGCACCGTCGCGGGGGTGACGACGAGCAGGTCGTCGCAGCGGTCGACCAGCTCGGCGAGGGAATCCCCGTGCCGTGCGAGGTCGAGCACGACCAGGTCGTGGCCGCGCACGGCGGACGGCAGGACCCGCCGCACGGTCGGCAGGTCGAGCCGGCGGCGCAACCCCGACCAGGTCAGCACGCCGAGGTGGTCGCGTCGCGGCACGCCCTCGCGCAGCGCACGGGCACCCAGCCGCCCCGCGGTCTCGGCCAGGCCCTCCCACCGGACGCCGGCCTCCCCCTCCATGCCCAGCAGCCGGTCGAGCCCCGGCCCGAGCGGGTCGGTGTCGACGAGCAGCGTGCGCGCCCGGCCCGCGTTCCACTGGGCGAGGGCGCACGCCAGCGTGGTGGCACCGGCGCCGCCCGAGCCGCCGACCACACCGACGACCCGTCCCGGCGAGTCGCGCTCCCCCACGTCGGCCAGTGCCTCGACGAGCCAGTCGGTGGCGGTGTCGAGGTCGAGGTCGACGACGGACTGCGCCCCCAGCAGCACGGCGGCCCGGAAGGAGGCGTCGCGCGGGTCGGGACCCACCACCAGCACCCCCTGGCGCCGGCCGGGCGCGAGGGCGGCGAGCTCCTCCGCGACGTCGGCGCCCACCAGCACCAGGTCGGCAGCGCCCCAGCCGGCCAGGGCGTGGGCCGGGTCGCGGCATACCTCGGCGGCGACGCCGGCCGCTGCGCAGAGCGGCACCACGACGTCGTGGACGGGGGCGGAGTCAGTGACGAGCAGGACGGGCATGCCGACACTCTCGTCACGGGCACCGACCCCGCGGCGCCCGCGGTCCCGCGCCCTGTGGAGGACGCGCCACGGAGCATCGCTGTGGACGGATGGCGGCTGACCGGAGCACCATGGACCCACCCCGAGGGGTGCACGATCGTGGTGAGGGCCGCGACGTTCGGGAGGGCGACATGGCTGGTTGGCGCGTGCGGTCGCTCGTGGTCGGGGTGCTGGCGGTCCTCGTCGGCTGGTCCCTCCTGTTCCGTCCGTTCCGGTCGCTGACCGTGCTGCTGGTCCTGGTCGTGCTGGGCCTGCTGGTGATGGCGGTCAGCCGGTTCACCGAGGCCGAGAAGCCGCGAGGGCCGCTCGACCTGCTTCCGTCGGCGGCGTACGCGCTGGCGGCGCTCGCCGTCCTCGCCTGGCCGGGCAGCGCCGTCGTGGTGGTCGTGTGGGTCGTCGCGGCGTCGCTGGTGGTCGACGGCGTCGTCGCGGTGGTGCAGGCACTGCGCGAGCACGGACCTGGTCGCGTCACGGCGGCGGTCCGGGGCGCGGCGCTCGTGGTCCTCGGTGTCCTCGCCGCCAGCTGGCCCGACCTGGCCTCCTTGGTGATCGCCGTCGTTTTCGGCGTCCGCCTGCTGTGGAACGGTCTCGAGCAGCGATGTTCACGCTCGACGACGCGATCGAGAACGGGTGGGCGGTCGTCGCGACCGACTACATCGGGCTCGGCACCGAGGGCCCGCACGCCTACCTCGTCGGGGAGCCGGCCGGGCACGCCGTCCTCGACTCGCTGCGTGCCGCGCGCGAGGTCGACGGCGTCGACCTGTCCGACCGGGCGGTCGTGTGGGGCCACTCGCAGGGTGGGCACGCGGCCCTGTGGGCGGGCACGCTCGCCGACGACTACGCACCCGACGCGGGTGTCGTCGGCGTCGCCGCCATGGCACCCGCCAGCAACCTCACCGGCCTCATCGCCAACCTCGACGAGGTGCCCGGAGGCACCATCTTCGCCTCCTACGTCCTCGAGGGCTACGTGCGGACCTACGACGACGTCAGGCTGCGCGACTACGTGCGCGGTGCGGCCGAGGTGCAGATGCGCGAGCTCGCCACGCGCTGCCTCTCCGGACCGGGCGCCCTGGTCAACGTGCTGTCCACCCTCGTGCAGGACACCTCCCCCATCGACACCGACCCCACCTCCGGCGCGCTCGGCGCGCGCCTGCAGGAGAACATCCCCACCGACCCCATCGAGGCGCCGCTCCTCCTCGCCCAGGGCGAGACCGACCCGCTCGTCATCCCCTCGGCCCAGCAGGAGTACGCCGACCAGCGCTGCGCCTCCGGGGGCGGACCGGTCGACTACCGCACGTATCCCGACCGCGACCACGTGGGCGTCGTCGCCGCTGACTCCCCGCTGGTGCCGGACCTCCTCGAGTGGACCACGCAGCGGTTCGCCGGCGACGCGGCCGAGGACACCTGCAGCTGACCCGGCTCCCGGCACTCGGGCGTCCGGCGCCCCTACGATGGCGGCATGCCCCGCCCCACCGCGGCCTTCTTCGACCTCGACAAGACGATCATCGCCAAGTCGAGCACCCTGGCCTTCAGCCGCGAGTTCCAGGCGGGCGGACTCATCTCCCGGCGCGCCATGCTGCGCTCGGCGTACGCGCAGTTCGTCTTCTTCACCGGCGGCGCCGACCACGACCAGATGGACAAGATGCGCGCGTTCATGTCCCAGCTGTGCGCCGGGTGGGACGTCGCCACGGTCCGCGAGATCGTCACCGACACCCTCACCAACATCGTCGAGCCGCTGGTGTACGACGAGGCGGTCACGCTGATGGCCGAGCACCGTGCCGCCGGGCGCGACGTCGTCATCGTGTCGGCCAGCGGCGCGGAGGTCGTCGAGCCGATCGGGCGGATGCTCGGTGCCGACCGGGTCGTGGCCACCCGGATGGAGATCGTCGACGGGAAGTACACCGGCAACATCGACTACTACGCGTACGCCGAGGAGAAGGCGCGCGCGATCGAGCACCTCGCCGACACGGTCGGCTACGACCTCTCCGAGTCCTACGCCTACAGCGACTCGGTCACCGACGTGCACATGCTCGAGGTCGTCGGCCACCCGTTCGCGGTCAACCCCGACAAGGAGCTGCGCCGCATGGCGGTCGCCAACGAGTGGCCGGTGCTGCTCTTCGTCCGTCCCGTCGCCCTGCGCCGCCACCTCCCCGTCCTGCCCGCCGGGCCGACGCTCGCCGCCCTCGCGGTCGGCGGGGCGATGGCGGCCGGCGGCGTCATCTGGGCCAACCGGAAGCGTCGCGGGCTCGAGGCCTGACCGGCTCCGGCCGGATCCCGTGCACCCACTCGCGGTGGGGAAAGTCAACCCTTGAAGACCCCCGCGGGGCGGGATAGAACTGAATCAGCAACTCAAGAGACAGCACGTGAACCGGGTACCCACGCGGCGATCCACCCATCCGATGGGGTGCTGGCCGATCGGGATCTGCCCGAGGCAGCGATTGAGAAGAGCACGCTTGGTAGCCACGGCTTCACGTGTCAGCGGCGGCACCCGATCCACGTGAGCGGGTGCCGCTCGCATGCGCGGGCCTCAGTCGCGCAAAGGTGAGGCCTCGGCGCCCGCCGCGAAGGCCTCGGCGCCGTAGAGCGCCCACGAGTGCACCCCGGCCGGGCCGCCCTCGGAGTAGCCGCGCAGGTTCGACTCGTACGCCGCGCGGTGGGCCAGGTGCCCTGCCTCCGGCACCACCAGCGACTTCGCGTCGACGCCGCGCGAGACCAGCACCAGCCGCTCGAGCGCGCGGGCCACGATCCCGTTGTGCGACGCGAACGGCGCGGCCGTCGCCACGTCGGCGTGCGCGACCGCCGCGACCAGCAGCGCCGGCGCCTCCGTGCCGGACAGCAGCAGCTCGGACACCCCGCGCAGCCGGTCGGCCGACGCCGCGTCGCGCGGCCGGCCGAGCTCGTCGGCCGACAGCGACGAGGACGCGACGACGGTGTGCAGCCGCGCGA
>CAZDAO010000205.1:0-6748 GCA_964503015.1 uncultured Nocardioides sp.
GCGCTATGGTGTCATTGGCGGGCACCTCGAGCGCGGACTGCGCCAATCCGTGCATGCCCTGACAAGTTCAGGTTTCCCCGGCTGGCCGGGGATCACGCGGGGTCGGTGACCGGTGAGTAACCACCGTCACGCCTGCGTCGTTGACCTCCCGAGCCCCCAGGAGGTACGCCGTGCAGCCCACCGCCCGTCCCACCCGTCCCACCCTCGCCTTCCTCGTCGTCGGCGTCGCGCTCGCGCTGCTGGCCGCGCTGCTCGTGGCGGCGGCGGAGCCCGGGTCCGCCGCGCCGAGCAAGCCCGGCAAGGTGCGGATCCAGGTGCTCTCCAACCGGGCGGACCTCGTCTCGGGCGGCGACGTGCTGGTGCGGGTCACCGCGCCGCGCAGGGCGGGCACGCTGCGCGTGCGGCTGGGAGGCAGGGACGTGTCGAGGAAATTCCGCAAGCGCTCGACCGTGCTGCTGACCGGGCTGCGCGAAGGCCGCAACGTGCTGGTCGCGACGGCGCCCGGGGCGAGGCGCGACCGCGTGGTCATCACCAACCACCCCAACGGCGGGCCGGTGTTCAGCGGGCCCGTCGCGGCGGCGTACGACTGCCAGGACACCGCCCGCGACGCGCTCTGCAACGAGCCGGCGCGCTACTCCTGGTTCTACAAGCCGCAGGGGCAGAAGGCGCTGGAGCCCTACGACCCGGAGCACCCCGCGACCGACGTTGACACCGCCACCACCGACCAGGGGAAGAAGGTCCCGTTCGTCGTGCGACGCGAGGACGGCCACCAGGACCGCGACCGCTACGCGATCCTCACCCTCTTCACCCCCGGCGAGCGGTGGAAGGCGTGGGCCCCGCAGCGGCAGTGGAACCACAAGGTGCTCATCACCCACGGCGGCGGGTGCGGCGCCAGCTACGCGCCGGCCGAGCCCCCGCTCGAGGACGCCTCCGGCACGCTCGACGCGATCCCGGTCCCGCTGGTCGACAGCTCGTACGTCGAGGCGCTGGGGCGCGGCTTCGCGGTGATGTCGACCGCGCTGGCCAACACCGGCCACAACTGCAACGTCGCCCACAACGCCGAGTCGCTGATGATGGCCAAGGAGCGGCTGGTCGAGCAGTACGGCACCATCCGCTACACGATCGGCACCGGGTGCAGCGGCGGGTCGGTCGCCCAGCACACCGTCGCGAACGCGTACCCCGGTATCTACCAAGGGCTGGTGACCACCTGCTCCTATCCCGACGTGATGAGCCCCGGCTCGCAGTTCGCCGACTACCACCTGATGCGCGGCTACTTCGAGGACCCGTCGGCATGGGGTCCGGGTGTGGTCTGGTCGCCGACGCAGGTGGCCGACGTCGAGGGACACCTGACGCCGGTCAATGCCGTCACCGCCGACGAGGGCCTCTTCAAGAGCGCGATCGACCCCGAGCACGCCTGTCCGGGCGTGCCTGACCCGGTCCCCGGCGACCGGACGACCCGCTTCGACTCCGACACCAACCCCGCCGGCGTGCGCTGCGACATCCTCACCCTGATGCGCAACCAGCTCGGCCCGCGTCCGGAGTCGGTGTGGAGCGCGCAGGAGAAGGCCGCGGGGCACGGCTTCGCGGGCCTGCCGTTCGGCAACGCCGGCGTGCAGTACGGCCTCGAGGCGCTCGAGGGCGGCCGGATCACCCCCGAGCAGTTCGTCGACCTCAACGAGAAGATCGGCGGGCTCGACGTCAACGCCGACCCGATCGCGGCCCGGACCGCCGGCGACCCGGCCTCGATCGCGAACGCCTACCGGACCGGGTTGCTCAACGAGTTCAGCAACACCGGCGAGGTCGCCATGATCAACCACGGCGGCCCCGACCCGGGCCTGGCGCACGACTACGCCCACGCGGTCTGGAGCCACCTGCGGCTGCAACGCTCGCAGGGGCACACCGACAACCGCGTCGAGTGGTTCGGCCCGACGCCCCTGCTCGGCGACGTCCGCTGGCCCGTCGAGGCGTTCGTCGCGATGGACCGCTGGTTGGCGGCGGTGGAGAGGGACGATCGTGACGTCCCGCTGGCGACGAAGATCGTGGAGGACAAGCCGGCCTCGCTCCAGGACCGTTGCCTCGCCGACGGCGTACCCGGTGTGGTGTGCCGCTCCGACATCGCCCGCACCAACCTCTCGACCCCGCGCCAGGAGGCCGGCGGACCTGCGGCCAACGACGTGCTCGCCTGCCAGCTGAAGCCGCTCGACCGCTCGTCGTACCGCCTGCCCGGCGGCCTCCCGGTCCTGTTCACCGATGCGCAGTGGGCGCGCCTGCAGGCCGTCTTCCCCACCGGCGTCTGCGAGTGGGCGCTCCCCGGGATCGGCCAGGGACCGGCTCGGACCTGGCTCGGTTACGGCACCGCGACCCGGGCGACGTACGGCGGCACCGACCTCGGCGCGGTCCCCCGCGGGTCGGGGGTGGGCTGGTTCGGGCGGTCCTTCCGCCCGATCTGGCGCTGATGGAGTTGCCGCCCCGAGCCCGTACCCTTCTCCGGTGAGTCAGCAGCACCCGGTCCAGGGCATCGACCCCGACAAGCTCGCCGTCGCCCTCGAGGTGCTCCGCGACGTGGCGTCGCTCCCGCCCGACCACGACGACGTCCGCACGATGAAGCGGGCCGCGTCGTACATGTACAAGCTGATCAAGAAGCAGCGCCGTGCCGAGATCCGCCAGGAGCGGCACCAGCACGACCTCGACATCATCGCCAGGACCGCCACCGGGTCGCCTATGCGCATCGACGACGAGACCGCCGGCATCCCGCTCGTCTCCACCACGGTCGGGGCGTTCGCCGGCGAGCTGATCACCGCGCGCGGCTGCTACATCTGCAAGCAGGACTTCACCCTCGTCGACGCGTTCTACCACTGGCTGTGCCCGAGCTGCGCGGCGATGAGCCACGCCAAGCGCGACCAGCGCACCGACCTCACCGGCAAGCGGGCGCTGCTCACCGGCGGCCGGGCCAAGATCGGCATGTACATCGCGCTCCGGCTGCTGCGCGACGGTGCCCACACCACCATCACGACGCGCTTCCCCAAGGACGCCGTACGCCGGTTCGCCGCGATGGAGGACGCAGGCGAGTGGCTGCACCGGCTCAAGGTCGTCGGGATCGACCTGCGCGACCCGACGCAGGTCATCTCCCTGACCGACGACGTCGCGGCCGACGGACCGCTCGACATCATCATCAACAACGCCTGCCAGACCGTACGCCGCCTGCCGGGCGCGTACTCGCACCTGATCGACGGCGAGAACGCGCCCCTGCCGACCGCCGAGTCCCTGGGCGTGGCGGCGCTGCCGGAGATGGTCACCTTCGACCGGATCTCCGAGGCGCACCCGGCCGCGATCGCGGGGGCCCTCTCGGACACGGCCGTCGCCCACCACGAGGGCGAGTCCGCCGAGCACGCGCTCGCCGCCCACAACGCCGCGTCGCTGACCGCCCTCGCCCTCAAGGCGGGCGGCGCCTCGCTGGACGCGCACCTCGCAGGTACGGCGATCGACGCGGGCGGCCTGATCCCCGACATCCAGGACAACAACTCCTGGACGCAGGTGCTCGACGAGGTCGACCCGCTGGAGCTCCTCGAGGTGCAGTTCTGCAACTCGATCGCACCCTTCCTCATCAACTCGAGGCTGCGGCCCTCGATGCGGGCGGCGGTCCACAACGGCGCGCGCCGCGCCTACATCGTCAACGTCTCGGCGATGGAGGGCCAGTTCGGGGGCAGGCGCTACAAGGGCGCCGGGCACCCGCACACCAACATGGCCAAGGCCGCGCTCAACATGATGACGCGCACGAGCTCCGGCGAGCTCTTCGAGTCCGACCGGATCCTGATGACCGCCGTCGACACCGGCTGGATCACCGACGAGCGCCCGCACCACGAGAAGCTCCGCATCGCCGCCGAGGGGTGGCACGCACCGCTCGACCTGGTCGACGGCGCGGCCCGGGTCTACGACCCGATCGTGCGCGGCGAGCAGGGCGAGGACCTCTACGGCTGCTTCCTCAAGGACTACCAGCCCGCCCCCTGGTGAGGCGCGGCGCTCAGACGTCCAGCCAGGCCAGCACCGCGAGCACCCGCCTGTTGTCGTCAGGAGCGACGGGCAGGTCGAGCTTGGTGAAGATGCTGTTGGCGTGCTTGTCGACGGCCTTCGGCGTGATGAACAGCCGGGCGGCGATCGCAGCGTTGGACCGGCCCTCGGCCATCAGCGCGAGCACCTCGCGCTCGCGCTCGGAGAGCCGGTCGACCGCCCGCGCCCGGGGTCGCGCCATGATCGTGGAGACCACCTCGGCGTCGAGCACGGTGCCGCCGTCCGCCACCCGCCGTACGGTCTCGACGAACTCGCGGACGTCGCCCACCCGGTCCTTGAGCAGGTAGCCGACCGCACCCCCGCCGTCAGCCAGCAGCTCGCGCGCGTAGAGGTGCTCGACCCACTGCGAGAGCACCACCACCGGGAAGGCCGGGCGCGCGGCCCGGCAGGCGATGGCGGCCCGCAGCCCCTCGTCGGTGAGGGTCGGCGGGAGGCGTACGTCGAGGACGGCGGCCTCGGCGTCGGGGTCGGCCAGCGCGGCCTCGAGGTCGGGCGCGTTGTCGACGGCGTGGAGGATCGTGAAGTCGTGGGCCAGGAGGATCCGGGTCAGCCCGTCGCGGAGGAGGGCGTTGTCCTCGGCGAGGACGACTCGCACGGCACCTCCAGCGTGACCAGGGTGGGACCACCCGCGGGGCTCGAGACTCTCACGCTGCCGTCGAGGGCCGCCAGCCGCCGCGCGATCCCGCGCAGCCCCGTGCCGCCCGCCGGTTCCGCGCCACCGCGCCCGTCGTCACCCACCACCACGACCAGCAGGTCACCGCGGCGGTCGAGCTCGACCCACGCGTGCTCCGCCTCCGCGTGCTTGGTCACGTTGGCCAGGCACTCCAGCACCGCGAAGTAGACCGCGGTCTCGACCGGAGCGGACGGCCGGTCGGGCAGGTCACCGGTCACCGTGACCGGCACGGCGAGGTCGAGGGCGAGCGCCTGCACCGCGCCCGCGAGGCCGCGGTCGGCGAGCACGGGCGGGTGGATGCCGCGGACGACGTCGCGGATGTCGCCGAGCGCCGCACCGGTGGTGGTCGACGCCTCGGCGAGCAGCTCGCGTGCGGCCACCGGGTCGGTGTCCATCAGGTCGCGCGCCAGGCCGAGGTTCATCTGGAGCGCGACCAGCCGGGCCTGTGCGCCGTCGTGCAGGTCGCGCTCGATCCGCCGCAGCTCGGCCGCGGAGTCCTCGACGGTCTCGGCGCGCGTCTCGGTGAGCACCTGCACGCGCTCCTCGAGGAGCTCGTGACTGCCGCGGCTCAGCAGGCGGGCGTCGGCCACGGCGCGCAGCCGCATCAGCTGCGGAGTGGCGTACCACCAGAGCACCAGGGTGACGACGCAGACCATCAGCAGCACCACGACCAGCGACACCGCGAGCCCCACGCTCGCCGACACGATCGCCCACGCCAGCTCTCGCCAGGTCATGGGGTCGCGCCCCCAGACGGCCAACCGGGCCAGGATCGGCTGGTCGTCGTCGGGCAGCCGGTCGGCCGGCACGGGGTGGCCCAGGGCCACGGCGGCCGTCGCCCGGTGCCGGTCGGCGATCCAGCGCAGCATCGGCACCCCCACCAGCAGGACCGGGATCCCGACGACCAGCAGGGCGGTGGCGCCGCCGACGGCGACGAGCACGGCCGCCACCAGCGTCGGCACGGCCAGCGCCACGTGGGCCAGGGCGTGGCCGGTCAGCCGGAGGGGGCTCGGTCGTGGCGCCATGGCTCCATCCTCACCGATCGCGCCGGCGCGGTCGGTGGGGTTTCCCCCACCTCGGACCGGGAGGTACCACCCCTGCCGGCCGCGCCCGTCGCGACGACCGTGGACGTCGTACCCCGACCCACACCGAACGGAGCACGGCCATGGCTGCCGACCTGATCACCCGGATCCCCCAGCGGGCCGCGCGCTGGAGCGCCGAGCACCCGTGGCGCGCGATCCTCACCTGGCTCGCCCTCGTCGCGGCGGCGACGAGCCTCGCCGTCCTGGTGCCGACGCAGGAGGCGGAGCCCGCCGACTACCGCATCGGCCAGTCCGGGCGCGCGGAGGCGATGGCCGAGCGGGCCGGCCTCGACGCCCCCGACACCGAGCTCGTCCTCGTCAGCGGCGACCGGGCGACCGTGCCCGACGCCGCGCGCGCGGTCGCCCGGCGGATGGCCGACACCGACGGCGTCAGCGGGGTGTCACCACCGGCGTGGAACGACGACCGCACGGCGATGCTCGTCTCAGTGGCGCTCGCCGACGGGACCGACGACGTCGCCCCGCTCACGGAGGTGACCGACGCGGTCGCCGCCCAGCACCCCGACCTCACCGTGCGCCAGACCGGCGGGCTCAGCCTGGACGAGGCCATCAACGACCAGGTCGCCGACGACCTGGCCTCGGCCGAGGTGATCAGCCTGCCGGTGACCCTGGTGCTGATGCTGCTCGCCTTCGGGGCGCTGATCGCCGCCGGCCTCCCGGTGCTCCTGGCCCTGGGCAGCGTGGCCGCCACGATGGGCATCTCCGCGGTGGTCTCGCACCTCGTGCCGGCCGAGCCGACGGTCGGCTCGATGATCGTGCTGATCGGCATGGCGGTGGGCGTGGACTACTCGCTGTTCTACCTCAAGCGCGAGCGCGAGGAACGCGCCCGCGGGCGCAGCACGCTCGACGCGGTCGAGATCGCCGCCCAGACCTCCGGCCACTCCATCCTGGTCTCGGGCTTCGCCGTGGC
>CAZDAO010000206.1:0-6681 GCA_964503015.1 uncultured Nocardioides sp.
AGCGCTTGCCCACGCGGCGGCGCAGACGCGTCTCGTCGACGTCGACCACGAGACAGGCGCCGTCGTTCAGGGTGACGGCGAGCGGCTGCGCGCCGCCCATGCCGCCGCAGCCTCCGGTGAGCGTGATGGTGCCGGCGAGCGTGCCCCCGAACCTCTTGCGGGCGACCGCGGCGAACGTCTCGAAGGTGCCCTGCAGGATGCCCTGGGTGCCGATGTAGATCCAGGATCCCGCGGTCATCTGCCCGTACATCGTGAGCCCCTCGGCCTCGAGCCGGCGGAACTCGGGCCAGTTCGCCCAGTCGCCCACGAGATTGGAGTTCGCGATCAGCACGCGCGGAGCCCACACGTTCGTGCGGAGCACGCCCACCGGCTTGCCGGACTGCACGAGCAGCGTCTCGTCGGCCTCGAGGTCGCGCAGGGTGCGGACGAGGGCGTCGTACGCCTCCCAGCTGCGCGCCGCCTTGCCGGTGCCGCCGTAGACGACGAGGTCCTCGGGGCGCTCGGCGTTGTCGGGGTCGAGGTTGTTCATCAGCATCCGCAGCGGAGCCTCGGTCTGCCACGACTTCGCGGTCAGCTCGGTGCCGCGGGCGGCGTGGATGGGCAACCTCTCGTTGGTCGAGGTGCGAGCGGAGCGAGCCTCGAAACCCTCGTCGTTGATGTCGTTCACTTCAGGTCTCCGATCACGGATGCGGCCGCCGCGAGCACGGCGCCGGAATGGACGAGGTCGACGGCGGCCTCGATCTCGGGCGAGAGGTGGCGGTCGGGGCCGGGACCGGCGATCCCGTTGCTGCGCAGCAGCTCGACGACGGCGCCGGTGGCCGGGGACGGGGTGAGGGGTGCGCGCAGGTCGAGGGCGCGGGCCGCGGTCAGCACCTCGACGGCGACCACCCGGGCCAGGCCGTCCACGGAGCGGCGCAGCTTGCGCGCGGCGTTCCACCCCATCGAGACGTGGTCCTCCTGCATCGCACTGGAGGGGATCGAGTCGACCGACGCCGGCACTGCGAGCCGCTTGAGCTCCGAGACGATCGCGGCCTGGGTGTACTGGGCGATCATGTGCCCGCTGTCGACGCCGGGGTCGCCGGCCAGGAACGGCGGCAGCCCGTGGCTGCGGGCCTTGTCGAGGAACCGGTCCGTGCGCCGCTCGCTGATCGACGCCACGTCGGCGGCGACGATCGCGAGGAAGTCGAGCACGTACGCGACCGGCGCGCCGTGGAAGTTGCCGTTGGACTCCACCGCGTCGCCGAGCACGACCGGGTTGTCGATGGCGCTGGCCAGCTCGCGGCCGGCGACCACGGCGGCGTGCTCGACGGTGTCGCGGGCCGCGCCGTGCACCTGCGGCGAGCAGCGCAGCGAGTAGGCGTCCTGGACCCGGTTGCAGTCGCCGGTGCGGTGCGAGGCGACGATCGCGGAGTCCGCCATGAGTGCGGTGAGGTTGGCGGCCGAGAGGGCCTGGCCGGGGTGCGGACGGATCGCCTGCAGCTCCGGAGCGAAGACCCGGTCCGTGCCGAGCTGGCCCTCCACGCTCATGGCGGCGGCGACGTCGGCGGTGCGCAGCAGCATCCGCAGGTCGGTGATGGCCATGACCAGCATGCCGAGCATGCCGTCGGTGCCGTTGATGAGGGCGAGCCCCTCCTTGGCGGCCAGCTCGACGGGCTCGAGTCCAGCGGCTGCCAGCGCGTCGGCCGCCGGCATCAGCGTGCCTTCGGCGTCGCGCACCTCGCCCTCGCCCATCAGCGCCAGCGCGCAGTGCGACAGCGGTGCGAGGTCGCCCGAGCAGCCGAGCGAGCCGTACTCCCGCACCACCGGCGTGATGCCGCGGGTGAGCAGGTCGGCGAGCAGCTGCGCGGTCTCACGGCGTACGCCGGTGCGCCCCGTCGCCAGCGTCGAGAGGCGCAGCAGCATCAGGCCACGCACCACCTCCCGCTCGACCTCCGGCCCGGACCCGGCGGCGTGCGAGCGGACCAGTGACCGCTGCAGCTGGGCTCGCATCTCGGTGGGGATGTGCCGCGTGGCGAGGGCACCGAACCCCGTGCTCACGCCGTAGGACGGCGTCTCCGCGGCGGCGAGCGCCTCGACCACCCCACGGGCGCGGTCGATCGCGGACAGCGCGTCGCCGGTGAGCTCGACGCCCGCCCCGTGCCGCGCGACGTGGACGAGGTCCTCGAAGGAGACGGGGCCAACCCCGACCTGGATCGTCTGCATGGGCTCATTGAAGCCCCGGGACGGCGGCGGTCACCAGAGGCCGGAGCCGCACCATAGTCTGGGATCCGAGACATCGCGGTTCACCCCCGCGGGGGGAACCGTTCCGGCCCGCTTGTGGCACGGTCGGGGAGGAAGCGGCCACCCGGCCGGGGAAGGCAGGTCGTCATGAGCACCACCGCTTGGATCGTCGTCGTCATCGTCGCCGTACTGGTCGTGGCAGCGCTGGTCGCGTGGATGCTGGCGCAGCAGCGCAAGAAGAAGCACGTCGAGCACGCCGAGCACCTGCGCGACGAGGCCCGCGAGCACGCCAGCGCGATCCCCGAGAGCCAGGTGCGCGCCCGCGAGGCCGAGGTCGAGGCGGAGCGGGCGCGCCTCGAGGCCGAGCGCGCCCAGCAGAAGGCCCAGGAGGCGCAGGTCGCGGCCACCCAGCAGCAGGCGGTCCACGAGGACCGGCTCCGGACCGCCGACCAGGTCGACCCCAGGGTCGACACCTCGTCCGAGGACTACGACCCCGAGACGGTGCTCGACGCCGACGACTCCCGTCGCGCCGACGGCACGGGCGGGACCCACCGCGCCTGATCCGCGCCTGATCCGCGCCTGATCCACGCCTGATCCACGCCGGCATCTCCGCGGGCGCGCCGTCACCTCACACAAGGGGGATGACGACGTCCGGCCCGGTGTCTAGCCTCGACGTGAGGGATCACGATGCCGGACCTGGTGCTCACCGAGACGCAGCAGCGGGCGCTGAGCCACCTGCTGGCAGCCGAGCCCGGGGTCCCCGCTGCCGGCGCGGGAGGTCCTCGAGCGCCTCACGCAGCTGATCCCCGCGGACGGGGTCCAGGCGGTCTACCAGGACGGCACGTACGCCGTCACCCACGCGATCCGCCTCGGGGACAACGGCGACGAGGAGGTCGACCTGCCGGAACCCGGCGACGGCCCGCACTACCTCGGCATCATGCACTGGCGCGCGAACCCGCTCGCGGCGCAGGCGTGCGTGGGCGACCTCAAGGGCGACTGGGACGGCATCTGCATCGGGTTCCGCAACGGTCCCGACGCGCTGGTCCAGATCGCCCTGGGGCGCAACCACGGCCCCTTCACCGACCGTGACGTCGCCATGCTGCGGACGCTCTCCCCGCTCCTCGCCCGCCTCTCGCGCGAGCGGCTCACGCCCAGCCTCCCCGTGTCGCTGACGACGCAGGAGCGGCGTGTGCTGAGCCACGTCGCCGCCGGCCGCTCCAACGCGGAGATCGCCCAGGCACTGTTCGTCGCGCCCTCGACGGTCCGCAAGCACCTGGAGCACAGCTATCGCAAGCTGGGCGTGGCCAGCCGCGTCGCGGCCGTGGCCCGTCTCCAGGGCCGGGACCTGCCCGACCTGGACCTCCGGGAGCGGCTGGACCGGCTGCACGCCTCCACCTGAGGGGCCACTGGCACCGACGCGGGATCTTCGCTCGAACGCGAATACCGCCGCCGGGCTCGTCGTCGGACGCTGTCAGCACTTCGACGTCTCGACGAGAGGACCCACCATGAACCGTCTTCGCACCCGCGTCGCACTGGCCTCGGCTCTGCTCGTGGCCGGGTCGGCGTTGCTCCCCGCGGCCGCCACCTCCGGCGCCACTGGCGGCGGGTCGCACCACCACAGCGGCCACCCCGGACGCCACCATCCCCAGCCACCCGCCTCCACCGAGAGCGGGCAGGTCGTGCTCGACTGGGAGCGCGTCGCGTTCGCGACGATCTACCCGGCGACGCCCATCCCGGTCGGGGTCCCGCTCCTCGGCTACACCTCCACCGCGATGTACGACGCGATGCGCGCCTCGTCCTCGCGCCACGGCAGCTCGGAGACCGCCGCCGTGGCACAGGCGGCCCACGACGTGCTGGCCCACTACGTCCCGGCCGCCTCGTCGTCGCTCGCCACGAGCCTGGCCACGTCGCTGGCCGCGGTGCCGGACGGCAGCGCCGAGGACCGCGGCGTGTGGATCGGCAAGAAGGTCGCCGCCCGGCTGATCGAGGAGCGGACCGGCGACGGCTACCTCGACACCACCATCCACTACACGCTGCCGCCCGGGACCGGCGTGTGGCAGCCGACGCCTCCGGCCACCGACATGCTGGCCGCGTGGATCGGGTCGATGGACCCGCTCGTCGTGAAGAGGCTGGCCAGGGTCGACGGACCGGACGCCCTCACCAGCGACGACTACGCCACCGACTACGACGAGGTCAGGCTCCTCGGGGGACTGGGCTCGACCGTGCGCAGCCAGGCGCAGTCGGACACGGCCGTGTTCTTCAACAGCAACTCCGCCACGATGGTCGGTGACGCGCTGGTGCGCCACCTCGAGGCCCACCCGGTGAGCGTCTCGGAGACCGCTCGGCTCTTCGCGGCGATGCACGGCGCCATGACCGACTCGCTGATCAGGTGCTGGCAGCTCAAGCGCGACGTCGGCTTCTGGCGGCCCTTCCAGGCCATCGCCGGTGCGGCCGGCGACGGCAACCCCGACACCGCACCGGAGCCCGGCTGGGCGCCGATGCTGTCGAACCCGCCGTACTCCGACTACGTGAGCGGGCACGGCTGCCTCACCGCACCGGCTGTCGAGGTCGTCCGCCAGAGCCTCGGCGAGACCACGCCGCTCGAGCTGCGCTCGAGCACCTTCCCCGGCGCCCCGCGCACCTACCCCACGCTCACCCACCTCGAGCACGACGCCCTCAACGCCCGCATCTGGGGCGGGCTCCACTTCCGTGACGCCATGTCCGACGCCTACGCGATCGGGCACCGCACCGCCCGGGCGGTGATGCAGCGCCTCGACTGACACCAACAGCTCCTCGCACGCGGCGGTCACCGACGAAGGTGGGCGAGTGCGCTGCACACGAGCAGGGGTGCTGCCAGACTGGCGGCATCCCTGACTCGTGAAATGAGGAAGCCTTCGTGACCACGCTCATCAGCATCACGCTCATCGTCATCCTCGTGATCGCCCTCGCCCTGGTGGTCCCGATGATCCGGCGGAAGAACCGCGAGGCCAACGTGGCGCGCGCCGAGCAGCTGCGGTCCGAGGCAGCCACGAGCGCGCAGGCCGTGCTGCCTCCCGCACAGGCGCGGGCCGCCGAGACCGAGGCGAACGCCGCCGAGGCACGGGAGGTGGCCGAGCGCGCCGAGGCCGAGGCCGAGGCGGCGCGCATCGAGGCCAGCCAGGCGGAGGCGGAGCACGAGGACCGGATCCGCGCCGCCGACCGGCTCGACCCCCGGGTCAACCACGAGGCCGACGACTACGCGCCCCAGGTCCCCGGGACCGATGACCTTCGCCCGACCCCGCCGGCCGAGGTCAACGCCGAGCCAGCGGCGGAGGGCACCGCCGAGACCCCCGCCGAGACCCCCGCCGAACCCCAGGCCGAGCAGCCCCGGGCCGAGCAGCCCCAGGCCGGCAACGCTCCGCTCCTCCCGCGCCGCACCCCGGGCGCCAACGAGATGCCGGGCAGGCCCATGGAGAGCGAGGACGGTGGCGGCGGCTGGTTCACCAAGAAGGACAGCACCGACTCCTGACCCGCGGCCACCCCACCCGGCGACCGACGTGCCACGATCGGCCTCGTGAGCCAGGTACCCGCCGCAACCCGCACCCTGCGCGTGCTGCGGTTCCTGGCCACGCAGGCCGACCCGGTCCCCCTCGACCGGATCATGCGCGCCTGCGACCTGCCGCGCAGCACGGCGTACCACCTGCTCAACACCATGATCGACGAGGGGTTCGTGGTGCACCTGCCCGACGAGCACCGCTACGGCCTCGGCGTCGCCGCCTTCGAGGTCGGCAGCGGGTTCACCCGCCAGGAGCCGCTGGCCCGGCTCGCCCGCCGGCCGCTCGCCGACCTGGTCGACCGCACCGGGCACGGCGCCCACCTCGCCGTCCTGCACGGACGCGACGTCCTGTACGTCATCGAGGAGCGCGCGCCGGGCCGCCCGCCGCTCGTCACCGACGTCGGCGTACGCCTTCCCGCACACCTGACCGCCAGCGGCCGCGCGATCCTCGCCGCGCTGCCGGCCAGCCAGGTGCGGGCGCTCTACCCCGACCGCACCGCCTTCGTGGACCGGCACGGCCAGGGACCGACTTCGCTGAGCGCGCTGCGCACGATCCTCGCCGAGACCCGGCAGGGTGGCCACGCCACCGAGCACGGCGAGGTGACGCCGGGCCTGCAGAGCGTCGCCGCGGCCGTGCTCGACCACAACCGCCACCCTGTCGCGGGGGTCGCGGTCACCTTCCCGGGCGACTCCGACGCGGACCCGGCGACCATCGCGCGCGCCGTCACGGCCACCGCCGTGCAGCTGACCCGCAGGGTCAGCGGCGGCCTCGCCACGTAGCCCGCACCGGCATCGCGTCGTTGGGCCCGTGAAGCGAGGAGCCGACAAGGAGCTGCCGTGACCCCCACGCCCCATCCCGCCCAGCGGGTCCTGATCTCGGTGCTCGCCGCCCTCGCCCTGGTGATCGGCGGGATGCTGACCGCCGC
>CAZDAO010000207.1:0-6679 GCA_964503015.1 uncultured Nocardioides sp.
GTACTTGCCGCCGACGCCCTTGGCGTTGCCGACGACCACGATCTGCGCCTGGTCGAGCTCGACGCCCGACGAGCAGGACGCGACCGAGGAGTAGAGGTCCCGGTTGTGCATCACGTCGGCGTCGGTGGGCATCTCGATCTCGCCGAGGGCGACGGCGATGCCGAGACCGGTGACGCCGTTGGAGAGGTCCATCGACTCGTGGGTGTGCTCGGTCCAGACCTTCTTGCCGCGCGCCTTGGCGTCGCGGATGGTGTGGATGGTCAGCAGCGGGGTCTTGGTCTGCACGTAGTGGACGTCGGCCGGGTCGGTGATGCCCGCGCGCTCCAGCGCGACCTTCACGCCTGCGGCGACCTTCTCGATCATCGCGGTGTAGCCGATCTCCTCGGGCAGGATCGCCTCGCTCATCGCGAAGCCAGCGGTGAGCCGCAGCTCCTCGCGCGACGGGTCGTCCTCGGGGACGTCGGTGGTGGCGAAGATCGTGGCGTGCGGGCTGATCACGCCGTCCGTGCCGCCCGACCACACGATCGGGATCCCCTTGACCTGCTCGGGGTCGGCGCCCTGGGCGACCAGGGCCTCGCGGAAGGCCCGGTCGGCGATGATGCGGGTGTAGTCGTTGACGCCGCCGTTGCCCTCGGTCTTGCCGATGATCGCGAAGACCCGGTCGGCGGCGATGACGCCCTCCTCGACGAGCTTCGTCAGCTCCGAGGCGTCGGCGACGGAGTGGATGGGGACCTTGCGGACTTCAATGGCGCTGGGCATCTGGGCTCCTTCTGGTGGTGGGTTTCGAGGCTCGCTGCGCTCGCACCTCAACCGCCGAGAGCGGCGGACGGTACGACGACGGTGCCGGCGTCTCCGGCGACCGCTGCGGTGATCTGGTCGAGGCTGGTGATGACGCCCCGCTTGCCGGTGGTCTCGACGAAGCGGCACACGGCGTCGACCTTCGGGCCCATCGAGCCGGACGCGAAGTGGCCCTCGGCGGCGTGCGCACGCAGCGCGGCGACCGTCAGGGTGCCGAGGGGCTCGGCCTCGGGCGTGCCCCACCCGATGACGGCGTTGGGCACGTCGGTGGCGATGACGAGCACGTCCGCACCGGTCGTCCCGGCGAGCAGCGCGGCACCGAGGTCCTTGTCGATGACGGCTTCCACGCCGGCCAGCGAGCCGTCCGGACGGCGCACGTGCGGGATGCCCCCGCCGCCGTTGGCGACGACGACGAAGCCGGCCTCGATCAGGGCGAGGACGGCGGGGGCGTCGAGGATCTCCCGAGGCTCGGGCGAGGCGACGACCCGCCGCCAGCCCTTCTCGCCGCGGTCCTCCCACGTCTCGCCGTGGTCCATCAGCACCTTGGCCTCGGCCTCGGGCAGGTGGCGGCCGATGGGCTTGGTGGGGCGGGTGAAGCCCTCGTCGTCCGCGTCGACCAGCGTCCGGGTGACGAGGGCCGCGCTGCGGCGGTCGACACCGCGGAGCTCGAGCTCGCGGTCGAGCGCGTCCATCAGGACGAAGCCCAGCGTCGCCTGGGTCTGCGCGCCGCACCAGTCCAGCGGAACGGGGGGCACGACGGCGGCAGCGAGCTCGTTCTTGACCAGGAGGTTGCCGACCTGCGGGCCGTTGCCGTGGGTGACGACGACCTCGTGGTCGTGCTCGAGCAGCCCGGCGACCGCGGCCATGGCGACCTGCGCCGCGGCGATCTGGTCCTCGGGACGGGCCCGGCCGTCGGCGTTGGTCATCGCGTTTCCGCCGAGTGCGAGCAGGACCCTCATGGACGCAACCGTAGTGACGCGTGCCACGCCGACCACCGGCACGATCGGCCAACGAACCCCGCCGTCGTTGGCAAGGTGTGCCAACCGACCCGGCTATCGGCCGCCGGCGACCCGCAACGTCGTACCGGTGACGTAGGACGCTTCGTCGGAGAGCAGCCACGCGACCGCGTCGGCCACCTCCTCCACGGTCCCCGCGCGCCCCAGCGGGACGAGCGGTCCGACCCGGTCCACCCGGCCGGGCTCGCCGGCGTCGGCGTGGATGCCGGTGTCGATGATCCCCGGCGCCACGCCCACCACCCGGATCCCGTCGCCCGCGACCTCCTGGGCGAGGCCCGCGGTGAGGGCGTCGACGCCGGCCTTCGCCGCCGCGTACTGGACGTACTCCCCCGGCGAGCCGAGGGTGGCGGCGCCCGAGCTGACGTTGACGAGCACGCCCCCGGACCCGCCGCGCGAGCGGGCCATCGCGCGGACGGCGGCGCGCGCGACCAGGATCGCTGCGGTGAGGTTGAGCTCGACGGTCGCGCGGACGGCGGCGCGCGCGACCAGGATCGCTGCGGTGAGGTTGAGCTCGACGGTCGCGCGGACGACGTCGGGCGAGGTGTCGGCGAGCGGGCCGATGTGCAGGGTCGCGCCGGCGTTGTTGACCACGCCGGTGACGCCGCCGGCAGCAGCGAAGAGGGCGTCGATCCCGGCGTCGGTGGTGACGTCCGCGCGCACGGCCTCGCACGGCACCCCGAGCGCCCTGCAGTCCTCAACCGTCTGCTCCGCCGCCGCGGCGTCGCGGGCGTAGCCGAGGACGAGGTCGTGGCCGTCGGCGGCGAGGCGGCGGGCCACGGCCGCGCCGATGCCGCGGGTTCCGCCGGTGACGAGCGTGCGCATGGCTCCTGTCTACCGGAGACGGCGACGCCCGTGCGAGCACCGGTCAGGCCCACGCGAAGTAGCGCAGGTAGACGTACACCCACGCGACCAGCAGGGTCGCCACGGTCACCACCACGCCGTACTTGGTGAACCCCCAGAAGCTGATCGGCTCCCCCGCCTTGGCGGCGATGCCCAGCACGACGACGTTGGCGCCGGCCGCGACCGCCGTGGCGTTGCCACCGAGGTCGGCGCCGAAGACGAACGCCCACCACAGCGGGCTGTCCGCCCCGCTGGCCGCCGTGCTCGCCACCATCTCCTCCACGACCGGCACCGTCGCCGTCGTGTAGGGGATGTTGTCGACGAACGCGCCGACGACCCCCGAGCCGAAGAGCAGCGCCGTCGCGCCGAGCAGCTCGCGGCCGCCCATCGCCCCGGCCGCCCACTCGCTGACGGCGCCGATGACGCCGACCTGCACGAGCGCCCCGACGAGCACGAACAGCGCCATGAAGAACGCCAGGGTGGCCCACTCGACCTCCTCGAGGAACTCCTCCGGCTCGGTGCGGGTGACGAGCACCATGGCGCCGGCCCCCATCATCGCGACCACGGACGGGTCGAGGTGCAGGACGGAGTGCAGGCTGAAGGCGACCATCACGAGCACGAGCACCACGAGCGCGCGGCGCAGCATGCGGACGTGGGTGATCGCGTCGGCCGGGCGCAGGTCGTCGAGGCCGTGGACGTCCCCCATCTGCTGCAGGTCGCGGCGGAACAGCCACCGTGCCATGACGACGAAGAGCACGAGCAGGATGACCGTGAGCGGCAGCGAGTGGACGAGGAAGTCGGTGAAGGTCAGGCCGGCCCGGCTGGCGATGATGATGTTGGGTGGGTCGCCGATCAGGGTCGACATGCCGCCGATGTTGGAGGCGAGGATCAGCGAGATCAGGTACGGCGCCGACGGCAGCGCGAGCCGCCGGCACACCGACAGCGTCACGGGCGCGACCAGGAGCACGCAGGTGACGTTGTCCAGGATCGGCGCGACCGCGGCGCCGACGAGCACGAGCAGGACGAGCAGCTTGTAGGGATGGCCGCCGGACTTCTTGGCCGCCCACAGCGCCAGGAACTCGAAGAGGCCGGTCTGCTTCAGGACGCCGACGATGATCATCATCCCGAAGAGCAGGAAGATGACGTTCCAGTCGACGCCGGTGTGCTCGTCGAAGAACGCGGTCTCCGCGTCGACCAGGCCGATGACGACCATGCCGGCGACGCCGCCGAGCGCGGCGGCGACGCGGTGGACGCGTTCGGTCGCGATGAGGGCGTAGCTGACGATGAAGACGGCCAGCGCCGCCGACGTGAGGATCACGCGGTCCCCACCCTGGCCCGGTGCCGCACGCCGTACCGGCGGGTCGAGCCCGACTCCTCGGCGATGTCCTCGGCCCAGCCGGCGAGGCGGCCGTAGCGGCTGACGGAGCGGAGGCGTTCCTCGACCTCGGTGACCTGGCCGAGGGCGGCCACGACCAGCACCTGGTCACCGGTCCGCAGCACGCTGCGGGCCTCCGGGACGACGACCTCGGTGCCTCGGGTGACGAGCGCGACGGCCGAGCCGGTGGGCAGCCGGAGCTCCCCGATCTCCACCCCGGACAGCCGCGATCCGGGCTCGACCTCGAAGCGCAGCAGCACCGCGTCGAGGCGGTCGAGCGTGGCGAACCCGATCGACACCTTGTGCACGAAGCTGCCCTTCTCCTGCCACCTAGGCTGGCGCCCGCGACCGATCGCGAGCCCGATCGCGAAGCCGATGGCGGAGGCCAGGAGGGCGACCGACACGGCCACCTCGACGAGGTACGGCGTCCCGCTCACCGGGCACCTCCGGTGAGCCGCGCCTCGACCTCGGTCACCGCGACCCCGGTGGCGACCGTGCCCGCGGGGAGCCGGCGGTTGACCTGCCGGGGCCATCGGTGCTCCAGCGCCTCCAGGTCGTCGACGAGCGTGCCGACCTCGAGCCGCTCCACCGCTGCTGCGACCGTCTCCTCGGCCACGCGGACGACCTCCTCCGCGGGCACGAAGTCCGCCCCCGGCTCGACGCGCCTCACCTCCAGGGTGAGGTCGGCCAGGGCCACCACGTCGACGCCGTCGAGGGTCCGGGAACGGACGACCAGCGGGAGGACCTGCGGCCCGGTGGGCACCGTCTCGAACCGCTCGAGGCCGGGCCAGCGCGCGAGGAAGCCGTCGTGGCGGGCGCGCACGACGCGCCCCTGCCGCACGACCAGCACCAGCCCGCCCGGACCCACCCGTCGTACGCAGGCGAGGGTGACGAACAGCAGCCCCGGGCCGACGATCACCAGCCAGACCACCCACGCGGCACCCGTGGGGTCGACGGTGGTGTTCTCGTCCGGTGGCGGCATGCCACCAGTCTTCGGAGCGCGGGCGCTCGACCCCATGGGGGCTGGACCCCATCTGCGAGGGTGGCCGCATGCACTGGCCGCGCCACCTCCCGCTGTTCTGGACGATCTGCCTGATCAACGGCGTGGTCTTCGTGGTCGGTGCGCTGGTGCTGGTGCTGTCACCGGCGAGTGTCTCCGCCGACCCGGTGCCGTCGGAGACCGTGGTGATCGGTCTCGGGCTGGTCGTGATGCTGCTGACCAACGCGCTGCTCATCCGGTGGGCGCTGGCGCCCCTCCAGCGGCTGATCGCCCGCCTCGAGGGCATCGACAACCTCGCGCCCACGCAGCTCCCGGAGGAGGGCTCGGGGCCGGTCCGCGGGATCGCGGAGAGCGTGAACGGGCTGATGCTGCGGCTCGCCGAGGAGCGCCGGGCCGGTGACGCGCGGGCGCTCGCGGCCCAGGAGGCCGAGCGGCACCGCATCGCCCAGGAGCTCCACGACGAGGTCGGGCAGAGCCTCACGGTCGTGCTGCTCGGTCTCAAGCAGGCCGAGACCCGGGCGCCGGCCGAGCTGGTGCCCGAGCTGGCCGCGGTGCGGGAGAGCGCCCGCGCGGGCCTCGACGACGTACGCCGCGTGGCACGACGGCTGCGTCCCGGCGTGCTGGAGGACCTCGGGCTGACCAGTGCGCTGGCCGCGCTGGCCACCGACTTCGCCGACCACAGCGCGGCATCGGTGCGCCGCTCCTTCGCGCCGGGGCTGCCGGCGCTGAGCCCCGAGGCCGAGGTGGTGGTCTACCGGGTGGCGCAGGAGGCCCTCACCAACGCCGCCCGGCACGCTGACGCGCAGGCCGTGGAGCTGTCGCTGCAGAGGCTCGGCGACTGCGTCGTGCTCGAGGTGAGGGACGACGGTCGGGGCTTCGACGGGCTGGAGGAGGGCTCCGGGCTGATGGGGATGCGGGAGCGGGCCTCCCTGGTCCGGGCCGAGCTGTCGGTGATCAGCCGTCCGCGGCACGGGACCACGGTGCGCCTGAAGGTCCCGATCGGGGGTGCCGCGTGATCCGGATCCTGCTCGCCGACGACCACACCCTCGTCCGCCGCGGCGTCCGGCTGATCCTCGAGCAGGAGCCGGACCTCTCGGTGGTGGCGGAGGCCGCCGACGGCGCCGAGGCCGTGCAGCGGGTGCGCGACACCGAGGTCGACCTCGTCGTCCTCGACATCGCGATGCCCCGGATGACCGGCCTCCAGGCCGCCGCCGAGATCGCGCAGCGACGCGACCCACCCAAGATCCTCATGCTGTCGATGCACGACAACGAGCAGTACTTCTTCGGCGCCCTCAAGGCGGGTGCCAGCGGCTACGTCCTGAAGTCGGTCGCCGACGAGGACCTGGTCGGCGCCTGCCGCGCCGCCATGCGCGGCGAGACCTTCCTCTACCCCGGTGCCGAGAGCACGCTCGTGCGCGACTACCTCGACCGGCTGCGCCGGGGCGAGCGGGTGCCCACCTCCGTGCTGACCGCCCGCGAGGACCAGGTCATCAAGCTCATCGCAGAGGGGCGCTCGTCCCGCGAGATCGCGCGCGAGCTCCACATCGCACTCAAGACCGTCGAGGGCCACCGCGCCAACATCCTCGGCAAGCTCGGCATGCGCGACCGCGTGGAGCTGACGCGGTACGCCATCCGGGCCGGGCTGATCGA
>CAZDAO010000208.1:0-5047 GCA_964503015.1 uncultured Nocardioides sp.
GTCCGTCATCGAGATCGACACCGCGAACCGGCGTGCCGTGATAGATGGTCAGTCCACGGAGTGCACGGTGCCGATGCCGCCGGGGTTGGTCAGCGACATCGTCGTGCCCTGGAAGTCGGTGACGGTCAGCTTGCCGTCGCGTGCCTTGCGGACCATGTCCTCGTAGGCCGTCCAGAAGGCCGCGAAGTCCATCGTCTCGGCGCCCTTGATGTTGGGCACCAGCAGCTGGCGGCTGCCGTCGGACTTCTGCATGTCGATCGCGAGGCCGAGGTTGATGTGGGCCGGCGTGACCAGGTTGGGCTTGCCGTCCACGACCTCGTAGCCGACGTTCATCTCCGGCATCGCCTTGAGGGCCTTCACCAGGGCGTAGCCGATGATGTGGGTGAAGGACACCTTGCCGCCGCGGGCGCGGGCGAGGTGGTTGTTGATGACGGTGCGGTTGTCCCAGAGGAGCTTGACCGGGAGCGAGCGGACCGACGTCGCCGTCGGGACCGACAGCGAGGCGTCCATGTTGGCCGCCGTACGGGCGGGGGCCCCGCGCAGCACGGTGTAGGTGGGCTCGTCGCTGGCCGGGGACGGCGCGGCGGGCGTGGACTCCTTGGCGACCGGGGTGCTGGTGCCCTTGGCGGGCTCGTCGGCCTGGGCGGCCGGGCGCGGGGTCGACTTCGGTGCGGGGGTCTCGGCGGACTTCGCGGCGGACTTCGCGGCGGGCTTCGTGGCGGGCGCAGCCTGCGCAGCCGGGGCTTCGGCGGAGGACGTGGCGGGGGCCTTGCTGGGGGCCTTGCTCGGGGCCTGGGTGGCGGTGGAGGCCTTCGGGGCGGACGCGGCGGTGCTCGCGGCCGGCGCCTTCCCGTTGCCGAAGTACGCCGCCCACTCGGGACCCACGCTCGCGGGATCCTTGTCGTACTGCTCCTTCATCTCCTCCACGAGCCACTCGTTGGCTCCCAGGTCAGATGACGGTGCAACCGAGGACTGGTTGCCGGACTGCCCGTTCGGGGACTGCGCCACGCTTGTTTCGCCTCTTCCAGATCTCATCGCGCGAGGGTTTGACCAAATTCACCAAGTCGCCGTCAAGGCTAGTCGCACACGCCCGCAAATGCAGGGGCGGGCCCGCCCTTTGAGGCATGGTGTCGACCACACCCCATCCGTACCTCCCGGTAACCGGTCAGGCGACCGTTCACCGGGCCGATCAGGACCCCGTCCGGAACCGGTCCGGGACCCGTTCCCGGTGCCTTCCCGGAGCGGCCCGGCCGTCGTCCGCCCCGTCACCCCCGCTCGCCCCCGCTTGGAGTTCGTCATGCCACGCCCCTCACCGGGCCGCTCGCCGTGGTCCCGCCTCGCCGTCCTCGTGCTCGTCCTCGTCCTGCCGCTCGCCGCCACGGCGTGCACGTCCCAGCGTTCCGACCCGGCGGCGGCACCCGAGCGGCTGAGCCGCGGCGACAGCCAGGTGTCCCTGGCCTCGCACCCGGTGCGGACCCGGACGAAGATCCACCGCGTCTTCGGCCGGCTGCCCGACGCGCGCCGCAAGGCCGTGCGCCGTCAGGTGGGCGAGGTCGTCGACGCCTGGTGGGAGGCCGCCTACCTCGGCGGCACCTACCCGCGCAGCAGCTTCCCCGCGGCGTTCCCCGGGTTCACCCGGGGCGCCGAGAGGCGTGCGCGGGCCGACAAGGCGCTGCTGACCAACCAGACCGGCGGTCACCGCATCGACTCCGTCGTGGCCAAGCGCCGCTCGGTCGCCCTCGACGTCCTGGCCACGCGCAGGAGGGCCCGGTCGGTGACGGCCCACGTCCTGCTCCGCTTCGAGACCAGCGGCGACAAGACCGGCACGACCGTGGTGCGCGGTCGCCTGTTCCTCGTGCGCCAGCGGGGCGGTTGGCGCATCTTCGGCTACGACCTCGCGAAGGGAGCGCGTCGATGAGGGAGCAGACCCACCCCCGCGACGTCGTACGACGTGCGCGGCGCGCCGCGAAGACGGTCGCCCTGGCGGGGGTCCTGGCGCTCACTGCGCTCGTCGTGCCGCAGTCGGCGGTCCGGTCGACCGAGGTGAGCCTGGTCAAGATCCGCCACGCGCAGGGCGTCTCGGTGGGTGACGACGTGGTGTGGATCCTGGCGGTCGGCTCCGACGCGCGTCCGGGCCAGGCCATGACCCGCGCGCGCGGTGACGCCCTCCAGCTGGTCGGCATCGACACGCGCACCGGCTCCGCCACCGCCATCGGCGTGCCCCGCGACTCGTGGGTGAGCATCCCCGGCCACGGCCGGGAGAAGATCAACTCGGCGCTCTACTTCGGCGGTCCGCGCGGGATGGCCGGCGCGATGCGCAACCTGGTGGGCATCGAGCCCGACTACGTCATGGTGACGCGCTTCCCGTTCTTCGAGGACATGGTCGACGACATCGGCGGCATCACGGTCACCAACCCGCGCCGCTTCGCCGACCCGTACCTGAAGAAGGAGGGGTTCCGGCAGGGCCGGATCCGCCTCGGCGGTTACGACGCGATGGCGTTCTCCCGCATCCGCAAGGGCCTCGCCGGCGGCGACTTCGACCGCTCGGCCAACCAGCAGCGCACCCTGCGCGGCATCCACGCCCGGATCCGCGCCCAGGCCGACCGCCCGGGCTTCATCGAGCGGGGCGTGATGACCGTGATGGAGCACATGGCGACCAACGCCGGCCCCGGCGAGCTCTACGAGCTCGCGCAGGCCGTCGCGCAGGTCGACCCGCGCCGGATCACCACGTGCGTGGTCCGCGGACGGATCGGCTTCGTCGGTGCGGCCAGCGTCGTCTTCCCCGACGTCGCCCAGGCACGCCGGCTGGGTCGCGACGCCCGCGCGGACGCCCAGATCGAGAGGTGCTGACGAGACGCGACGCCGAGTCGAACCCCATGGCCGACTCGGCGTCGCTGATCGTGAGGGTACCCAGACCCTGCCTCAGTGCGGGTAGATGCGACCCGCCGTACGGGCGAGGTCGATGACCACGGCCTCGGAGTAGAGGGTGATCCGCAGGGCGATCACCTGCGATCCCCGGTAGCCGGTGTCGACCAGCTGGCGCTGGATCTCGCCGACGCCGTTCGGCAGCTCCACGACCTCTCCCGGCTCAGGTACGGCGATCGGCTGGCCGGCGACGGTGATGGAGCCGACGGACGTCGAGACCTTCGAGCGGACCCGCTTGCCGGTCTTCTGCCGCATCGCGGCCCGCGAGGACACGTCGGTGACGACCAGCTGGGCGGTGGGGACCGAGAACGAGTCGATGGCCGTGCGGGACCACCCCTTGGCGACCGACTTCTTGCGGCGCTGGTCGCCGTGCACCTGGTAGACCACGCCGTCGAGGGTCACCGGCACCGGGACGAGCTGGCTGGCGTGGGGGACCTTGTAGGTCTGCGTGCGGCCGCGGGAGCCCTGGCACGGCAGCGCCTTGTGCTGGACGTTGCCGAACTTCAGCGCACCCTCGAGCGCCTGGTAGTCCATCGCGGTGCCTCCGGAGCGGAAGACGCCGACGGGGGCCGGGCCGCCCATCCGCACTCGTGCCGTGCCGAGCTCGACGAGCTGGCGACGCTCGCCCGCGGTGACCTCGATGCGGAGCGCCGAGGCCTGCGACTGGGCGTTGTGGCTGTTGGCCCGGCCGTTCTCGTAGCCCAGCGCGATGGTGCCCAGGCCGGGGATCTGGATCGGCTTCGTGACGTCGCTGAGCACCTGGAACACCTGCTGGGCGGCCTGCTGGGTGCCGGTGAAGACGGTGTCGCTCACCTGGTCGAGCGGGGCGAGGAGCTCCTGCAGCTCGGGCGGGAGGTTCTGCACGACGGTGTTGTCCAGCAGCTCGAGGGAGATGCTGGCGAAGGTGAAGCCCTCGCCGTGGCCGTAGCCGCGCGGGGTGTGGAAGGCGTGGGCCGTGGTCTGCAGGCCCTTGATGACGAGCTTCGGGGTGGTCAGCGGGCCGACGGTGCCGCCGATGCTGATGTCGCCGATCGTGCTCGTGCCGCGGACGCCGTGGGTGCTGCCGTCGGTGTAGGTCTCGGTGCGGCTGGTGCTCGCGGAGACGTGGATCAGCGGGTTGTCCGGCACGGAGACCACGGACTGCTGCTCGACGACCCGGCCCACCGAGCGGGTGCACAGCTGCTGCGCGTGCGCGTCCTTGAGGTTGAGCGCCTCGACGCTGTCCGTCACCAGCTTCACGCCGTAGACGTCGCCGCGGTAGCCGAAGTCGGTGAGCCGGTCGCCCGCGCGAGCCTGCGTGGTGCCGGCGGCCTGCGCCGGTGCGGTGAGCGCGGCGGTGAGCGCCAGCCCGGCCGCGAGGACGAGGCTCGTCGCTGCGGTGGTCCGGCGCCTGGTGGTGCGTGGCATGGGTTCCCCTCCCGAGGTCCGTGGGGAGCCGACCAGGGGCCGATCCCCTCAGACCGGCACGTGCTCCCTCGCGCGCTCAACGAGGCGGACGGGGATTGGTCACGTTCAGGACGCAGGAGCGGCGGCACCCTGGTGTGGGTGCCGCCGCTGGTGGCGCCTCCGGCAGGATTCGAACCTGCGGCACCTGGTACCGGAAACCAGTGCTCTATCCCCTGAGCTACGGAGGCCCGACCGGTCTCGGGTCACCCCGGGGCCAGTGCGCGGTGAAGACTACCGGTCCCACGACGAGGTCGTGAAACTCCCCCGGCTTCAGCGCAGGGCGAGCGAGCCCGAGGTCGCTGCCGGGAAGGGGAGTGCTTCGTGCTCGGCGATGCGGGCGTCGAGCTTCGCGGCCACCTCCTCGGGCCACGGTGCGGTCAGCCGGGTCGACAGGTCGATGTGCAGGAAGATCTCCTCCACCACGCACGCGACGGTCTGCTTGGTCTCGTCGAGGAGGTAGACCAGGGCGTGGGCGGCGCGCTCGGAGCGGCCGAGCAGCCGCACCCGCGCCGACATGGTGTCGCCGGTGCGCAGCTCGCTCAGGTAGGTCACGTGGTGCTCGGCCGCGAAGCAGGCGTGGCCGTGGGTCAGCGGCCACATCTGCGGGATGCCCACCTCGACCAGCGACTCGTCGAGGCCCTCGCTCGCGATGCCGATGTAGTGGCGGACGTTGAGG
>CAZDAO010000208.1:5057-6650 GCA_964503015.1 uncultured Nocardioides sp.
TGGTAATCCACGAGCGCGCCGGCGGCGCCGTAGACGTTGAGGTGGCCGTTGATGTCCTCGAAGGGCATCGGCACGGGCTGCTCCGCGTAGGCCGGGAGGTCGATCAGCTGGTCGTAGGTGGGGTGCGTCGTCACAGGCAGGACCTTAGGGCAGGTCGCGACGGCAACCACGGCGTGAAACCGGTTCGGGTCGGGCGACGGCGCGCCGATAGGCTTGGCGGGTGAATCCCGAGCAGCTCTCCGCGACCATCGTCGATGCGCTGACGGCCCTCGTGGCCGACGGCGCGGTCACGCTTCCCGACGGCGTGCCGACCCAGGTCACGGTCGAGCGACCCCGGCAGAAGGGGCACGGCGACTACGCCACCAACGTGGCGCTCCAGCTCGCCAAGAAGGCCGGCACCAACCCCCGCGCGTTCGCCGACCTCGTGGCCGAGCGCCTGCGCGCGTCCGACGGCATCGCCGAGGTCGAGGTCGCCGGCCCCGGCTTCCTCAACGTGACCGTGGAGGCCGGCGCGCAGGGCCAGGTCGCGGCCGACGTCGTCGCGGCAGGAGCGGCGTACGGCCGGTCCCAGGAGCTGGCCGGGCAGGCGATCAACGTCGAGTTCATCTCCGCCAACCCGACCGGCCCGCTGCACCTGGGCCACACGCGGTGGGCGGGGCTGGGCGCCGCGATCGCCCGGGTGCTCGAGGCCGCCGGCGCGAAGGTGGCCCGCGAGTTCTACATCAACGACCGCGGCAACCAGATGAACCTGTTCGGCGCCTCGATCGAGGCGGCCGCGCTCGGGCAGCCGATCCCCGAGGACGGCTACCAGGGCGCCTACGTCGCCGACCTGGCGGCCGAGGTCGTCCAGCAGCACCCCGGCATCCTCGAGCTGCCCGCGGACGAGCGGACGGTCGCGTTCCGCGAGGCGGGCTACGCGATCCAGCTCAAGCAGCAGCAGGACCAGCTCGACGGCTTCAACACGCACTTCGACGTGTGGTTCTCCGAGCGCGACCTGCACGCCGACGAGTCCCACGGGTCGGTCGCCGACACCCTGCGCAGCCTCAAGGACAACGGCCACCTCTTCGAGGCCGACGGTGCGCTGTGGATGCGCACGACCGACTTCGGCGACGACAAGGACCGCGTGCTGATCCGGTCCAACGGCGAGCTCACCTACTTCGCCTCCGACACGGCCTACTACCTCAACAAGCGGGCGCGGGGCTTCGACCACTGCATCTACCTCCTCGGCGCCGACCACCACGGCTACGTCGGCCGGCTGCGCGCGATGGCCGCGTGCGTTGGGGACGACCCCGAGCTCACGCTCGACGTGATGATCGGCCAGCTCGTCAAGATCATGCAGGGAGGCGAGGAGCTGCGGCTCTCCAAGCGCGCCGGCACCATCGTCACCCTCGACGAGCTGGTCGAGGAGATCGGCGTCGACGCGTTGCGCTACTCGCTGGCCCGCTACCCCGCCGACAGCCCGCTGACCCTCGACGTCGCCGAGATCACCAAGGCGTCGAGCGACAACCCCGTCTACTACGTCCAGTACGCCCACGCCCGCACCTGCCGGATGATCGGCAACGCGACCGAGACACCTCCGGACTCCACCGGGTG
>CAZDAO010000209.1:0-6642 GCA_964503015.1 uncultured Nocardioides sp.
CGTGCGGCACCGCGGCCAGCAGCTCGTCCGGGGACTGTACGACGAGATCCATCGGGACCTCCTTGCGGTCAGCTGGCCTGGGCGGGGCGGGCGGTGCGCTCGATGCGCGCGGAGACGTACTTGAGCGAGATGCCGACCTCGCCGAAGCGGTTGTCGACGACCACGACGTCTCGGGTGCGCTTCTCGCCGGTCTCCTTGTCAGGCCAGCTCTCGGTGCGCTCGAGGCCCTGGACGAAGATCGGGTCGCCGGATCCGCAGCTGTCGTGCATGTGGGTGGCGGCCGAGCCGAAGATCTTGACGTTGTGGGCAGTGGGCTCGTCGTTGACCCACTCCCCCTGGTCGTTCTGCACGCGCCGGTTGACCAGGACGCGGCAGCTGACGAACGGCTTGTTATCGCCGCGGATGTAGTGCAGCTCGGGAGCCTCGGCCAGATTGCCGGCGAAGGTGACGGTGGTGGACATGCTTCCTCCTAGGTGACTGCCGGGACGGAGTGGTCCCGCAGTCACCTAGGTCCGCGGAGAGGGCCGGAGCGATCAACCGAGGCACAAAAGAAGCGCCCCGACCGGCTCTCGGGTACCGGATCGGGGCGCTGAGATGAACGCTAGGCGGAGGTTCCGACACAAACCGATGCTGGCCGGCCCATGCCGGCCTATCGTGCCGGCCGGCGCCGCGGCGGTCGGTTGCTGAGCTTCTGCGGCGGCGGAGGCAGATCGCGGCCAAGCCGCCGGCGGGAGTCCTCGGCCGCGGCGATCACCGCCTCCTGGGCGAACGCGGAGCGGGCGAGCATCCGGCCGAGCTCCTGGCGATCGGCCACGAGTGCGTCTTCGACCGCCTCGATGGTCGAGGCCGGCAGGTCGTGCTTCTTGTTGAAGCTCTTGCGGGTCACGCTGACCAGGGCGGGATGCTTCTCGCCGGCGGCCGCCAGCTCGGCGCGCTTCTCGGGCGAGCGCCGAGCGTGCAGCTCGAGCGCCTGGGCGAGCCAGCCGACGAACGAGCCGGGCGAGTCGGGGTCGGTGTCCAGGTCGGCGACGTACGCCGATCGCGCGAGATCCCACACGCCGGGCTTCCAGTAGATGCCCACCGGGATCGTGGTCTGGCTGGTCACGCGGCCGCTCCCCTGCCTCGAGCGCCGGTCGCGGTCGCCAGCTCGCTGCAGCGGCTAACACCAACGCCGCTGCATTCCCGGGCGGGGCCGTGTGCAGCCGTTCCCACTCTCGCTCGATCCCTTCCGTTCAGACAGCTACGAGGTCGCAGCTGCGCCGCGCCGCCACAGCGGAGTCCGCGCCCGTGCGAGCGGGGTTTTCCCCACCCTCCGGACGCGCCCACCTTTCCACAGGTGCGCGCTGTGGCCCGGTAGGCGTCGGCCCCCGTTGGGAGACTTGGCCCTGTCAGTTCTTTCTATTCTACTCACGGAGGACAGTTCGCATGACCGCCACCATCCAGACCGAGACCCCCGCCGACACCACCGCCGACGAGGCCACCAGCGCCGCCGAGACGGAGGAGTTCCTTCACCTGGACCCCGCCGACATCATCGTCGGCACCAACGTCCGCACCGACCTGCGCCCCGACCACAAGGAGTTCCGCAAGTCGATCAAGGAGCGCGGTGTCATCGAGGCCGTCACGGTCTACCGCAACGAGGACGGCCAGTACGTCCTGCTGCGCGGGCAGCGCCGCACCGTGACCGCCGCCGAGGTCGGCACCCCCACCGGGACGATCCCGGCGCGAGTTGTCCCCCAGCCCGCCGACGCCGACCGGATCGGTGACCAGTTGGTGGAGAACATCCACCGGGCCGGGATGCGCGAGACCGAGATCGTCGCGGGCGTGGAGCAGCTGGCCCTGCTCGGCGTGAGCGCCGCGCAGATCGCCAAGCGCACCAGCATCGACCGGCCGACCGTGAACGCCGCCTTGGCGGTCACCAAGGCCGACCAGAGCCGCAACCGGCTCGACTTCGGCGACCTGACCTTGGAGGAGGCCGCGATCTTCGCCGAGTTCGAGCACGACCCCGAGGCGGTCGAGCGCCTGGAGAACGCCAAGCGCTGGCGGCGCTCCCTGACGCACGAGGTCCAGCGGCTCCGCGACGAGGCCGCCGAGCGCGAGGCCGACGCCGCCGAGGTCGAGCGGCTGCGGGCCGAGGGGCTGCCCGTGCTGACCGCTGAGGAGGTCACCGAGGCCGACGAGGTGCTGCGCATCGAGCGGCTGGTCACCGCCGAGGGCGAGCCGGTCCCGGAGGAGGAGTGGCCCAACGTCCCCGGCGCTCGCGTCCAGGTCGTCAAGGAGTGGGTCTACCCCGAGGACGAGTACGACGACGAGAGCGAGGAAGGCACCGACGACGAGGACGACGACTACGAGCCCGCCGAGCCCTACCAGCAGTACGTGCCGGTGTGGGTGGTCACCGACCTCGACGCCTCCGGCCTGCGCCGTCGCGGCGGCGTCAGCGGCGGCAGCGCCAGCGACGAGGACGCGGGCGAGAGCGAGGAGGAGGCCGAGGCCCGCCGCGAGGAGCGTCGCCGCGTGATCGCCAACAACAAGGCGTGGACCAGCGCGGAGACGGTGCGCCGCGAGTGGCTGGCCGGGTTCGCGGCCCGCAAGACGGCCCCCAAGGGTGCCGAGGCGCTGATCTGCGAGGCGGTCGTCAACGGGCACCACTCGCTGAGCAAGGCCATGGACCACCGGCACCCGATGCTCTTCACGCTGCTCGGCGTCGAGGTCCCGACCGGCTACTACGGCGCGGGCCACGACGAGTGCCACAAGATCGCCACCAAGGCGACCACGCCGAAGGCCGCGACCATGACCACGCTCGCCGCCGTCGTCGCCGCGTGGGAGGCCACGACCGGCAAGCACTCGTGGCGCAACCCGACCGCGTGGGATGCCCGCGTGCTCGGCGCGCTCGTGGAGTGGGGCTACCAGCCCAGCGAGGTCGAGCGCATCCTGCTCGGCGAGGAGCCCCAGCAGAGCACCGGCAGCGACGAGGCCGACGACGCCACCGACGCCGCGGCCAGCGCCGCCGACGCGAGCGACAGCGCGGCCTGACTCGTCACCCCCACCTCCTGATGAGGGCGGTTCTTCCTGTGGAGAACCGCCCTCAGTGGAATAGAAACCATAGAATGAACGCAGTTCGTTTGATCCGCTACGGGGAGGACCCCGACATGTCACACGAGATCGAGACCCACGGCACGCAGGCCGCCGCCGTCTTCGCCCGCAAGGACGCCTGGCACCGGCTGGGCACCACCATCCGCGACCGCGCGTTCACCGCCGAAGAGGCGATGCGCCTGGGCCACCTGGGCGGCTGGGACGTGCGCAAGTTGCCGCTCACCACCGCCGAGGTCAACGAGGGCGGCGTCACGCCGATCGAGGTCCCCGGCTTCGCCACGGTGCGCACCAACCCGTTCACCGGCCAGCCCGAGGCGCTCGGCGTCGTCGGCGGCGGCTACACCCCGCTGCAGAACGAGGACCACGCCGAGTTCCTGAACCTGCTGGCCGACGAGTCCGGCGCGATCTTCGACACCGCCGGGTCGCTGCGCGGCGGTCGTCAGGTGTTCATCACCATGCAGCTGCCGGACTCGCTCACCGTCGGCGGCACCGACCGCGTCGACCTCAACATCGCCGCGCTCAACAGCCACGACGGGTCCAGCGCGTTCCGCGTCCTCGTGACTCCGGTCCGGGTCGTGTGCGCCAACACCCAGAGCGCGGCCCTGCGCAACCACGAGTCGTCGTTCTCGATCCGCCATACCCGCAACGCCAAGGCCGCCGTCCAGGCCGCCCGCGACGCGCTCGGGCTGACCTTCACCTACGTCGACGCGTTCCAGGTCGAGGCCGAGCGGCTCATCCAGCAGACCATGACCGACGCGACGTTCGACGCGCTGATCGACGCCACGTTCGGCAAGGCAGAGGCCAGCGCCACCAAGCGGGTCCGCGAGACCGAGCGCCGCCGCCGCTCCCGGCTGCACTGGCTCTTCGCCGACGCCGGGACCCAGGCCGGCATCCGCGACACCGCGTGGGCCGGCTACCAGGCCGTCGCGGAGTACGTCGACCACTACGCCCCGGTCCGCACCGCCAAGAGCCACGGGGGCGACGAGGCCGCCGCCCGCGCCGCCCGAGTGCTCACCAGCGACGACCCCGACCGCATCAAGCGCCGCGCCTGGACCGCGCTGGCCCCGGCCTGAGCGTCCGTCCCGCAAGTCCTCCGGTGGCGGGCTGAGACCCCGAGTCCGGCCCGCCACCGGCCACAACCGAAGGAGGAGCCATGACCGACACCACCACCACCCGCGACCAGGCCGACAGCGCGACGACCGCCGCCGTCACCGTCGAGTGGCACGCCGTGGACGCCGACGACCGGTGGCCGGGCCGCTGGACCGCACACACGGCCAGCGTCCACGCGCACGGCCGCACCTACCTGATCCGGATCACCCCGGGCGACTGCGTGACCTACCTCGTGCCCGGGTTCTACGCCGACGTAGACGGCGGCTACGGGCAGCGCTGGGGCATCCGGACCGCCACGCTCGAGGAGGCCAAGCGCCGCGCCGTCGAGGACGTCCTGCGATGAGCCAGCCCACCGCCACGCCCGCCGACGTGAAGGCCAGCGCCACCAAGGACCGGCACACCCTCAGCGAAACCGCCTGCGACCTGATCGTCATCGAGCACCGGCTGCGCGACGTACGCCGCTGGACCCCCGAGCCCGCCCGCGCCCACCTGGACGCGGCCCTGTCCAGCGTCGCCACGGCGCTGGACGCCCTGCACGCCGAGTACGCCCACCGCACCACCACCGAACAGGAGCAGCGATGACCGAGAAGACCCAGCCGGAGCCGACCGGCACCGCGATCAGCGCGGACGACCAACGCGACATCCGCGTAGCGATGAACGCGCTCCCCTACGCCGCAGACCTCCGCGTGCCGATCCCGCGACGCGGAGAACTCACCGCCCGCGACGTTGTCGCGTTCCTCGACGCTCTGCGCGAGGTGCTGACCGAGGTCGCCCAGCGAGGCGACGATCAGCACCGCCGCCTGCTCGCCATCGAGTCCGACGTGACGGCGTTCCGCCGCCTCATCGGCACTGCGCCCGCCGGGGTGACCCAGTGAGCGCGCACGTCGAGTGGCTGGCCGCCCGCGAGACCAGAGTCCAGGTGTTCACCCCCGGCGAGGACTGGATCGGTGCCGGTGAGCACCGTCAGCCAGTCCTGACCCTCGCCGGTGACGACGTGGTGGCGATCCAGGGCACGCCCGCCGAGTTGCGAGCACTGGCCGCCCGGATCACCGCCGTGGCCACCGCCGCCGCTGGGCGGCTCGACCTCGCCGCCCGAGAGGACCAGCCTGCATGAGCGGCGACACCCCGACCGATGCCGCGCTGCGTGCGCTGGAGGAGCGCGCGACCCCTGGCCCCTGGACCCCGGACGGCGACAAGATCCGCGCCACCGCCGCCGACGCGCTGATCCCGGACAACATCCTCGTCGCCTACGCCGGTGCTCACTGGCAGCGGCTCGGGATCAAGAAGTACCCGCGCGGGGGCGACGTTCCCGAGCACGCGCCCGACGTGGCGTTCATGGCCGCCGCCCGCACCGCGCTGCCCGACCGGCTCGACCGGCTCGACCGCATCCGCGACCTTCACGCCCAGTGGGGCGACCACGCGCCCGAGGACGCAGACGGCTACCTCGACCTGTGGGAGACGCTCGCTCGACTCCTCGACGGCGAGCCCGCCTGACCAACCAACCGCAACGCCGCCCGCACCATCGACGGTGCGGGCGGCGTTCTGCGTCGGACCATCTACGTCTGACCGGTCACCACAGGGTCAGTTGCTCGCCCAGCAGCTCCTGGAGCCGCGCGAGGTCGTCAGCTACGAGCTGCGGGTCCTCACGCGCCAGGTCGCGCAGTTCCCGCGCCCGCCGACGCGGCCCGCGCGGGTCGGCCAGTGGGCTGTACGGCAGCCGCCGCTGCACCGCCCACTCCTGCCGGTTCTTCACCGCGCTCGACCCCTCGACGTGCTTGGGCGCGATCCGCTGGCACAGCGGGTTGTGACAGCGGTGCCCGAGCAGCCGCGTGTCCGCGAGCGCGTCAACGCCGTGCATCACCGCGTACGCGAATCGGTGGGCGATGATCACCCGCCCCGGCGCGTACCAGAACCGGCCATGGCCACCGCCGTCCGTGCGCTCCTTCTCCGAGCGGCCTGAGACCGCCCCGGTCCACCACAGGCATTCACTGCCGGGCACCGTGGCAACCTTCGCCCGGTAGCGCGCGAGCACTGCCGGGTCCGCGATCGCCGCCGCGACCGCCGCAAGGCCGGCGTCATCAAGCCGCCGAACCGGCACCCGCTCCCCCGCTCTCGGCCGTCGCGTCGGGCTGCTGCCCAGCGGCCGCGCCGTCGTCCGGTGCCGCGAGTCGCCGCAGCCGCGTCGCCTCCCGCACCGTGATCGTCTCGCCGCACCACTCGACCGCCTCGCCCAGGAACAGCCCCTCGACCTCGGTCAACTCGCGCAGCGCCTGTCCGGCGCGCTTCTCGGTCTCGGCCACCGCCGCATCCCGCTGACCGACCGCGACCATGACCTGCTCGGCCAGGTCGACCACCCGCCGCTCGCGCTCCTCACGCTCGCGCCGCCTCTTCTCGGCCATCTCCCGCGCCGTACGCCGCGCCTGCTGCTTGATCGTCTGCTGA
>CAZDAO010000210.1:0-6610 GCA_964503015.1 uncultured Nocardioides sp.
GCTCAGCGCGCCGAGGGCCTCCCTGAACCACTCGAACGGGTACCAGGGCCCGATGACGGGGTAGGCCCACTCCGGCTGTAACAGCTGGAAGTACGCCGCGAGCACGGCCGTGCTGAGGAAGATGAACGCCATGTAGACGAACCAGTGCATGATGCCGACCCAGTGCCACTGGAGCATCCGGGTGTGGAGGAACGTCTCCTTGAGCATCGTCGTCGCGCGCCCGGCCGGGTTGTCGTTGCGCCCCGGCGCGGGCTGGCCCGACCGGATCACGCCCAGCATCCGCCGCACGGCGGGGACCAGGAGGGCCACTGCGGCGACGGTCAGGGCGAACGAGACGACGATCGCGAACATCTGCATGAAGGACTGCTCCTCGGTCGGGGCGTACGAGCCGGAGCATATGGCCGCCCACGGTGCCGACGGCAGGCACGTACGAGTGAGAAGAATCCTACCCGCAGGTAACTTCGGGTGAGTCGGCGCGGGTGATCAGTTCACGATCGCGACGTTCTCGACCTCGATCTCGCGCGCGGACTCGCGGTAGGTGGCGAGCTTCTGCTTCACCTGGTCGAGCGCGTCGGTGAGCTGCTTCACCCCGTCGCGGAGCTTCTGCTGGTGTTCCAGGTGCGCCGCGTGCGACTCGCTGCTCTCCTCCCACCCCGGGGTGAGGCGCTCGGCCTCCTGGAGCAGCTCGTCGATCTGCTCGGTGATGGACGTGGTGGCGTCGGCCAGGGCCGTCTCCATCGCGGAGAGCGCCGCCTGGTGGACGACCAGCCCGCGCTCGCTCATCGGGGACCAGCTCCGAGGCGGTCGGCGAGCTGGCCGGCGCGCTCGGCCTGCGCGACGTCGTTGGTGGCGTGCTCCTGGGCGACGTACATCAGGTTCTGGGAGTAGCCCTCGAGGATCGGGCCCAGCGTGACGGCGACCTCGAACCACGCGTTGATCGCCTCGCCGAAGCCCGCGGCCGCTTGGCCCTTGAAGCCCGCGCCGGCCTCGGTCTCGATGGTGGCGCCGAGGTCGCGCAGCACCTGCTGCAGCGGCTCCACCGCGTCGGCCGCCGCCTGGGCGGCTGCCTGCATCTCGGCGTAGACGAGTCCGACGGCCACGGCCGCCCCCTTCCTGTTCGGGTGTCGCCGCAACCCCTACCCCCGCACGGCGCGGTTCACACCCACCGCGTCGGGAGTTTTCGGTCGGTTTGAGGCGGGTCGCGAGGGGGAACCCGACAGCCATGCCGTCCTACGACTACGAAGTCGACCTCGAGAGCATGGGCCAGGCCGCCCAGGGGCTCAACGACACCGTCAAGCTGTTCAAGGACAAGGACGTCGAGGACCTGGTGCCGGGCAAGGGCGACGTCGGCAGCGACGTGGTCTGGGACGCGCTCGACGAGTTCAAGAACCGGTGGGAGGAAGGCGTCAACAACCTCTGCCAGGACGTCGAGGAGATGGCCGGCCGGCTGGGCAAGATCGCGATGAACTACTTCGAGACCGACAAGGCCGGCTACGACGCGCTGTCCGGGCTCAAGGGCACCATCGCAGCGATCAAGGTGATGTGAGATGCCGGACTTCGAGATCGAGGGCAACCCGGCCAACGTCCGCGCCAAGGCGCTCACCATGGAGCAGAAGGGCCAGCTCTTCTACGACACCGGCGACGCGCTCGCCAGGATCGACGTGTCGGGCTGGACCGGCCGGGCTGCCGACGAGTTCCGCGAGGCGCACGACCTCGAGCCCGAGCGCTGGGTCAAGGCGGGCAACGGCTTCAAGAAGGCAGCCGCCGGCCTCCGGACCTACGCCGGCGCCCTGGAGGACGCCCAGCGCCGGGCTCGCGAGGCGCAGGCCGAGTACGAGCGGGGCCAGCGCGAGTCGGCCAGCGCGCGCACCCAGTACGACGCCTACATGGGGCGGATGCGCGCCTACTGGAGCAGCGGCGGCACCGACCAGGCCGAACCGTTCCACGACTGGGGCGACCCGATCCAGCAGGAGGCGCTCGCCGAGCTCGCCGCCGCGCGGGCCGACCTCGACAACGCCGCCCACGTGTGCGCCGGGGAGGTGCGGGCCGGGTGCGCCGACGCACCGGAGGAGCCGAGCTGGTGGGAGTCGGGGCTGAAGTTCGTCGGCGGGATCCTCGAGGGGGCCGGCGAGGCCGTGTGGGACCTCCTCACCATGGTGCCGTTCAGCCCGGTCAACATGGTGATGGACGCCTACAAGCTGGCGACGGGCGACCTGACGCCCGAGGAGCTGATGAAGAAGTACGAGCTCTCGGCCGAGAACGCCTGGGAGATGGCCAAGGGCATCTACACCGGCCTCACCACCGACCCGATCGGCTTCGGCAAGGAGCTCGGCAAGGCGCTGCTGGACTGGGACACCTGGGCCGACGACCCGGCCCGTGCCATCGGCCACCTCGTGCCCGACGCGATCGTGGCCGTCGCGACGGCCGGCACCGGAGCGCTCGCCACCCGCGGCGCGAAGGGCGGCCTCGACGCGATCGACGCGCTGGGTGACCTCAACCGGCTCGACAACCTCGCGGACCTCAACAAGCTCGACGAGCTCGGCGACCTGCGCCGCCTCGACACCATGCCCGACGACCTGCGCGCCCTGGTCGACAAGCCGGTCGGCGACCTCACCCCCAGCGAGATCGAGCGCCTGACCGAGGCCCGCAACGCGGTCAGGATCGAGCCGGGCACCCCGTTGCAGCGGGTGATCTCCGACAACGTCTACAACGACTACCTGCGCGGGTCCTCCACCAACCCGCGGTTCAGCCCCGACCAGTCCTTCGGGTTCACCGCGCGCGCGGAGGACGTCTCCCACCTGCGGACGCCGCGCGAGATGTTCGACGACCTCGGTCTGGGCTACAAGAACACCGAGTTCAGCCCCGACCAGGACGAGATCAAGGTGCTGCGCTACAGCGCCGGGGACCCCGGCGACTTCAACATCCCGCGTCACTCCGCCTTCGGCGGCGACGGCAGCTGGGACAAGGGCGCGCTCGACCCGACCGACCCCTTCACCGGCAACGGCTACACCACCGGCGGCATCCCCGAGTTCCGCAACGTCTCACCGTCCGACCTCACCATCGGCGACCAGATCTGGAGCTTCGACAAGTTCGGCAACCAGCACCTCGTCGCCGAGTACGGGCCGGACGGCTGGCTGGCCGTGCCACGATGACCGTCGTGAGGAGGCAGCCGGGGCGCTACGCCGTGATCGACGGGGTCGAGAAGCACGTCTCCGCCGCCGCCGCCGACTACGTCCTGGTGGACGGCGAGAACGGCCGGGTGCGCCACGAGATGGGCGACCTCGACGACCTGTTGTCGGTGAGCGTGCACGCGCGGTGGAAGGGCGCCGACATCGCCATCGGCGGCGTGCAGGGCGAGGACGTCCGCTTCTACACCTGGGACCGTGACCTCGCCGAGAGCGAGGGCCTGCCCGGTGACGTGCGTGATGGCTGGGGCGGCATCGCCCCCCTGTCCGAGCTGACCGACGTGACTGAGAGGGTGGCGTCCATCCACCCGAGGAGGCGCACGCCATGACCGTCCTGGAGAAGCTGCTCGTCCCCGCGGTGTCGCAGCGGATCGTCCAGCAGGGCTACGACGAGCTGACCGGGCCGGTCTACCGGCCCGACGACCTGATCGGCCTCACGCCCGTCGAGCGGGTCAAGGCGCTGGGTCTCGACGGCGAGGACGGGCCGTTCGGTGAGGCACCCGACCACGTCGACGTGATCCGGTTCGGCACGAACCCGCTCATGGACCTCCGCATCCCGACCAACGCACCCGGCCACGCCGACGTGCCGTGGCCGACGTACCCCACCGGGTTCCTGCGCAACGCCGCCCCGGTCTGGATCCTGACCATGACCCGGATGCCGGTCAGCGCTCGCTTCATCCGGATCGACCTCGACGGCACGGAGCGGGAGCTGTCCCGCTACCACGGTGCGGCGCGCGGCTGGGAGCGAGCCCAGGGCTACTTCCCGCCCCTCCACGTGGTCGGTCCGCGCGCGCAGCACGAGGGCCTGGACCTGCCGTGCTCCTACACCGCCGACCAGCAGGCCGTGGAGATGGTGTGGGTCGGCGACGAGCAGGTCCCCGACGGCTTCTCCCGGACGCGACCGATGGTGCACGCCCGTGTCGTCCCGATCACCGAGTGCGAGGTCTTCGACATCGCGCTCATGGCACGGTGGCGTGAGCGCCGAGTGCGCGTGCTGCAGCAGGCGGGCGACGAGGTGCTGGTCGTGCTGACCCCCGACTCCGCGGCCGACGCCGAGGAGCTCGGCGCGGTCGAGATGGAGCCGGGTGTCTACCAGGCCACCGTCCCGGCCGGCGAGCTCACCGACACCGAGGGCGTGCGCTCGGACCCGGTGCCGACCCGGTCCCGCGCCACCCACGGCTGACGCTCACCCCCGACGCACGCCCAGCACCTTGCCGCCGCGGGACAGCTCGACCGTCATCAGCACCCGCGACTTCCCCGGCTTGCGCGCGCAGTAGGTGAGCCCGCGGCCGAGCCGCTGCCACGGCTGCCCGACGCGACGCATCAGCGCGCGCACGCCGAGCCCGGTGTCGGCCGCCCGCGCGAAGGCGCGCACCGGCATCCGGAGGCCGGGGTTGCGACACGGGTCGGGGGCCAGCCCCCAGGCGCGCTCCCAGGTCTGGAGGTACGCCTCGGCGCCGCGGGAGAGGTCGGCCGTGAGCGCACCGCCGTCGTCGCCCGCGACGTGCTCGGCGTCCTCGACCCAGTCGGCGTACAGGCCGTAGTGGGCGACGCCGTCGGTGTTGACGTCGAAGACGCGCTCGCCGCTGCGCTGCCGGTCGACGGTGACGCCGCCGAGGCCGGTGAACGGGTACGTCACCGGGTTGGTCGCGCCGGCTCCGCGCGGGTCGCCCTGCGACCCGAAGCCGTTCATGTCAGAGCCGAACCCGAAGCCGAAGTAGTAGCGCGGGTCGGTCCAGCCGAGGTGCTGGCGCCACTTCTCCACGAAGCCGGTCGAGTCGCCCGCGTAGGGCGCGACGAAGCCGCCGAGCCGGTAGATCCGCGGGTAGGCGTCGGGGGTGGACCACGAGTGCGACGAGACGACGCCGGGTGTGCGGCCCGCCGCCTGCTGCTGCTCGAGGTAGTCGAGGGCGGCGTTGCGGCCGGCGACGCTCATGTGGTCGGGGTCGAACAGGATCCTGTTGTCGATCATCGCCGACAGCAGGCGTTTCCCGAGCGGGCTGAGGCCGAGCTGGTTGCAGTGCGGCCCGGCCGGGTAGAGCGGCGCCGGCTGGACGCCGGTGTCGCCGAAGAGCTTCCAGATCGCACCGAAGATCGCGTCCTGCTGGGGCGTCTGCTGGTTGCCGCCGAGGTCGCCCAGGTTGGGTGACTGGAGCCGGTCCTCCATCCCGGGCGGGTTGCTCGCCGGGCAGCGCTGCATCCGCAGGAAGGAACCGGTGCTCAGGAAGTTCGCGCTGTTGGTCAGCGGTCCGATGGTGCCCGCGTCGCCGGCGACGCCGGTGAAGGCGTTGTCGAACTTGTTGGTCAGCTCCATCTGGCTGACGCCGAGCCGCTTCATCTCCGCGAGCTCGGCGAGCATCTGCTCCTCGGTGCAGGTCGGTCGCCCGAGCTGGACGTTGCAGCCCAGCGGGACGGACGTCTCCATCCCCATCACGACGGCGAGCTTGCCCTGGTTGATGACCTTCCGGGCCTCGAACGGATCGGTGACGATGCGGTACCAGCCGCGACCGGGACCGCCGTACTGGGCGTCGATGTAGTCCTGCATCGCACGCATGTCCTTGGCCTGGAGGCGCACGGCGTCGCGGTCGTCGCAGGAGTTCTTCTTCAGCGGGTAGACCGCGCAGAGGACGTGGTTCTCGGTGAGCAGGCTGGTGTGGACCCGGAGCCCGGCGCGCCACGCGCGCTCGAGCCACCTGTAGTAGACCTGCTGGTGGGTCAGGGAGTGCGGGTTGGGCCAGTAGGAGAACGTCGGCCAGCCCACCGGGTCGTGGCCGGTGCCGGGGGTCTTGCCGGCCAGCACGTCCTCGAGCAGGGCGCCGCGCCCACCTGCGAGCTGGTGGTCGGGGCAGTCGACGAGTGCCGCCGGCGCGCCGTAGCGGTGGAAGGGCGGGCTGCAGATCACCCGGCCGCCCAGGAACTCGTGGGTCTGCCCGTGCACGTGCGGATCCACGTAGCCGCGCACCTCCTGGAAGGCCGTGACGCCGCCGAACGGTCGACCGCGCACGCTGGTCTCGACCTCCGGGAAGGTGACGCAGCCGTCCGTGCCCCGTAGCGCGAACCGCTCGGCGGTGCCGGTGCCGAGACCCGGTCCGGACGACGACGACGTACGGCGCAGCCCGCGACCGTCGGCGAGGGTGAAGGTGAAGCGTCCCCGCCCGGCGCCACGGACCGTCCAGTCCGCGTCCGGTGAGGGGGCGGTCGCCCACGTGGTGCCGCCCCCCGGGGACCCGGCGAGGTAGGTCCGGTCGGGGGCGTACAGGAGGTAGCTGCCCAGGCCGGTCGCCTGGAAGGTCAGCGGCCGGTCGCCGAGGGAGTAGCAGCCGCCGGCCATCGCGTACCTGTTCTCGGGGACCGCGCGGCGGCGGCTGCGGAGCGGGACCCGCGTCAACCGGGGCTCGGCCAGCCTGCGTTGCCCGGCGACGCGG
>CAZDAO010000211.1:0-6530 GCA_964503015.1 uncultured Nocardioides sp.
GACTGGAACCATGGCAGGCCACCGCCACGCACGCGCTCGGCCGAGGCCGCAAGCAGCGGCCGCACGAAGCCGTCGAGCTTGTCCTTGGGGCAGTGGTCGGTGTGCAGCGCGATGTTGACCGGGTAGTTCTTGGCGACCTCGGCGGCGTAGGCCGCGAAGGCGACCGAGCCGGTCACCATGTCCTTGACGGACGGGCCGGAGAGGTACTCCGCGCCACCGGTCGAGACCTGGATGATGCCGTCGGAGCCGGCGTCGGCGAAGCCCTTCAGCGCGGCGTTGAGGGTCTGGGAGGACGACACGTTGATGGCCGGGTAGGCGAAGGACCTCTCCTTCGCGGCGTCCAGCATCTGCGCGTAGACCTCGGGGGTGGCGATGGGCATCGGGAATCTCCTCTGAAGCGGTCAGGCAGGCGCTGCCAACCCTAGTGGCTACCCGCGAGTCGGGACTCGGGCGTGGAGCCGTCTCACGAGATGACAGCGGGTGACAACCGATGACCCGCCGGATCCGTGTCACGGGTGGCAGGCTCACCACCGGGGGAAGGACCACGACATGAGCACCGAGATCGACTGGCGGCGCGAGCTCGACGCCTCGTTCGGCGGCGGCGACGACGTGCCGGTCGGGCACTACGTCGCCGCCGGGCACACCGCCGTACGACGTCGCCGCGCCGCAGGTGCCGCGGCAGGGATCGCCGCCGCCATCGTGGTCGGCACCACCTGGGCCCTGGGGCCGGGGGACGCACCGCGCAGCGACCGCGCGCCCGTGGCCACCGAGCCCACCGCGACGGCGAGCACGTCCTCGCCGGCCGTTGATCCCGAGCCGGCGTCCTCCCTCCCGTGGCGCAAGGGCGAGCCGCCGGCGCGGGCATTGCCCGGAGGCCTGGAGATCCGGCCGGGCGCCGTCGTGCACGAGCGGCGCGGCGCCCTCTACCCGGGCAAGGACACCGAGTCCGCGGCCCTCGACATCTCCTTCCGGGGCTCGCGCTGGTGGCTGGTGCTGGAGTGGGACGAGGGCGGGAGCAGCATGTCGTCATCCCGCCCCGAGGACGGCTTCGCCGACTCCTTCGACGCCTTCGTCCGCGCCGAGGTGGCGAACGGCGGGATGACCTCCGCGCCCGCCGACGACGTCCCAGGCATGGCCGGTGGGCTGGCCACGTGGCACGGCGGCAACCTCGAGCCGGCCCCCGGGGTCACCGTGGTCGAGCAGGTCGAGGACCCCGTCCCCGGGGACGACTCGCTCGGGCTGGTGCTCCGGTCCGAGGGGCGGACGACGTGGGCGCTGTTCACCCAGGGCGGCGACGCGTCGTCGTGGGAGCTGGAGGCTGACTCGGGCTGGCTCACCTTCGAGCAATGGCTGGCTGACCAGGTGGCGATGCAGACCGGCAGCCCGGGCGTTCGCCTGGTGCGGCTCGCGGCGGACGGCACCCTCAGCGCTGCTGCACCGAGCGTCGAGGTGCTGGGCCAGCAGGCCGACCCTGATCTCCCCGCCTACGGCACCGACACGGCGAGCGCGTCGGCCGTCGCGCTCCTGGACTGGCAGGGCGAGCGCTGGTTCGTCCTGGCGGTGCGCTTCCCCCGGGAGGTCGCGGTCACGACCGTGGCGGCGTCGAAGGCCGACGGGGCCGAGACGCTCGAGGAGTTCGTCGCGTTCGTGGCCGACCAGGCCGACGAGGGCGGCATGCGATGAGGCACGATGCCGCGTTCTCGGACTTCGTCGCCGCACGCCAGAGCCACCTCCGCCGCATCGCGTACGCCCTGTGCGGCGACTGGCACCGTGCCGAGGACCTCCTCCAGACCGCCCTGACCAAGCTGTACGTCGCCTGGCCGCGGATCCGGCACGACGGCCGCGAGGAGGCCTACGTCCGCCAGATCATGGTGCGGGCCAACATCGACGAGTCGCGCCGGCCGTGGCGCCGCGAGCGCCCGAGCGAGGTGCTGCCGGACGTCCCGGCCGCGGACGGCCCGCAGGTGGAGGAGCGCTCCGCGCTCTTCGAGGCGCTCCAGGGCCTGCCCGAGCAGCAGCGCAAGGTGGTCGTGCTGCGCCACTGGCTCGGGCTCTCGGTGCGCGAGACCGCGACCGAGCTCAGGATCAGCGAGGGCACCGTCAAGAGCCACAGCAGCCGAGGGCTCGCCGCGCTCGAGGTGGTGCTGGCACCCCACCGGTGAAGCAGCTGTCGCCCAGGACGTCTTTTCATCCGGGCCGGTGTCCGAGCTGCCCACGATCCTGGACGTCCCCAAGAGATGGATGGCGGGGACGACCGGTCCCGCCTAGGTTGGGCCCCATGACACGACGACTCGGGACGAGTGCGGGTCTCATCGCGATGCTCGCCGCAGGTCTGGCCGCCTCCCTCGCGCCCGCTGCCGGCGCCGCCGACCCGGCCTACCAGGCCCCGGTCATGGGCCAGTGCTCCGACATGAGCCGTGCCGAGCTCGACCTCCCGACCTACACCGAGCCGGCCGTCGACTGTGCGGGCACCCACACGGCGGAGGTCACCGCCGTCGCCGTGCTGCCCGACGGCGTCGCCTACGACAGCCCGGAATTCATCGAGCTGGCAGTCGCCACCTGCAACGGCGGGAAGCGGCAGGCGCTCGGCGCCAGCAGGCTCGGGATGCACCTGACGGCATACGCCATCGGCTGGTTCATCCCGACGCCGGAGCAGCAGGCCGCCGGCGCCCGCTGGCTGCGCTGCGACGTGGTCCTCCTCGGCGGCCGGAAGCTCCTGCCGCTCCCGGACAAGCTGCACATCGGCAAATACCCCTACGAGTCGTCGGTCGCCCGCTGCCTGACCGGCCGCGACCTCCTCGTGACCACCTGCTCCGCGAAGCACAGCCACCGCGCGACGGCCGCCATCAAGATCAAGCTCAAGCGCTACCCGAAGGAGAAGGCGTGGAGGCGCATCGGCACCGAGCGCTGCCGCAACGCCACCACGTCGCGGACCTTCCGGTTCAGCTGGCCGTCGAAGGTCGAGTGGAAGGTCGGCGACCGCACCCTCGTCTGCTACACGCAGACCACGAGGTAGTCACCCACGCCAGGCGGCGTCGCCGGTGAGATCGGCGTACGTCCGCACCCAACTGTGCATCGCGATCGCCGCCGCCGCGCTGGCGTTGATCGACCGCGTCGAGCCGAACTGCGCGATGGAGAAGGTCCCGTCGCAGACCTCGCGGGCACCTGCCGACAGGCCTGGTCCCTCCTGCCCGAACAGGAAGCACACCCGCTCGGGCAGGTCCATCGTCTCCAGGTGCAGCGACCCGGGCAGGTTGTCGATGCCGAGGAGCCGCACCGGCTCGTCGAGGGAGTGGAGGTACGCCGCCAGCGTCGCCGCGTCGGGGTGGTGACGCACGTGCTGGTAGCGGTCGGTCACCATGGCTCCGCGGCGGTTCCAGCGGCGGTTGCCCACGATGTGCACCTCGGCGGCGAGGAACGCGTTGGCGGTGCGGACGATCGTGCCGATGTTGAAGTCGTGCTGCCAGTTCTCGATGGCGACGTGGAAACCGTGCCGGCGGGTGTCGAGGTCGGCGACGATGGCCTCGAGGCTCCAGTAGCGGTAGCGGTCGACGACGTTGCGTCGGTCGCCGTGGCGGAGCAGGTCGGGGTCCCACTGGTCGCCGTCGGGCCACTCACCCTGCCAGGGACCAACCCCCACCTCCGGCGGGCCGTGCGGCATCGGGTCGTACGGCGCCCGCTCGCCGTCGCGCGGATCCTGCTCCTGCATGCCTGCATGCTAGGGAGCGCTGGTTAGGGTGGCGCGCGTGACCGCACTCCTCGACCCGGCCGGGCTCGTGACACCGCTCCTGCTGGGGATCGAATGGATGGACCCGAACTGGCTCCTCGACCGCTTCGGCGCGGAGCTGTTCTGGATCAGCCTGGCGATCGTCTTCATCGAGTGCGGCCTGTTCTTCCCGATCCTGCCCGGCGACACCCTGCTCTTCGCGCTGGGTCTGTTCATCGCGACCGGCCAGCTCGACCTGTTCCCGGGACCGCCGCTCGTGGAGCTGCTGATCGCGGTCGCGGCCCTGACCGGGGCGGCGTTCCTCGGCAACGTCGTCGGCTACGAGATCGGCCGGCGCATCGGGCCGCCGCTCTACGAGCGCGACGGACGGATCATCAAGCGCAAGTACTTCGACCAGACCACGGCCTTCTTCGACAAGCACGGCAACAAGGCGCTGGTGATCGGTCGCTTCGTGCCGTTCGTGCGGACCTACATCACCGTGGTTGCGGGCGTCACCCGGATGGACCGCCACCGCTTCTTCCTGTGGAGCATGGTGGGCGCGGTGCTGTGGGTCGTCTCGATCTGCCTGCTGGGCTTCTTCCTCGGTGACGCGTTCCCGCACCTCGGCGAGAGCATCGACAAGCTCATCATCGTCATCCTGGCCTTCTCGGTCATCCCGATCGCCTACGAGTGGTGGCGGCACAAGCGCACCAACGCCCCCGGCGCCGAGATCGGCCCCCAGGACGGCGGCCCGGACCGCGACATCAGCGGCCGCGACGTCGACTGACTCGACCTCGACCGCCTCGGCGGCGCCGGGTGCCGTCAGCGGTGGACGGCGTCGAGGTCGGCGCGGGTGAGGACCGAGCGGACCTCCAGGTCGACGTCGGCCAGCGGGTTCTCACCCGCAGGCGACCGGTCGATGGCGCAGACGACGACCTCGACCGTGGCGCCGGCCGCGCGGAGCTCGCGGGTGGCATCCCGGACGGCGCCACCAGTGGTGATGACGTCCTCGATGATGGTGATCCGGCGGCCGGCGACGTCCGGTCCCTCGGCCAGCTTGCAGGTGCCGTACTCCTTGGCCTTCTTGCGGACGAAGAGCGCCGGCAGCCCGGTCTTCGCCGAGACCATCGTCGCGATCGGGATGCCGCCGAGCTCGAGGCCGCCGAGGAGCTCGGTGCCCTCGGGGAGCAGGTCGAGCATCCGCGTCGCGACCCGGTCGAGCAGGGCCGGCTGCGCCTCGAAGAGGTACTTGTCGAAGTAGGTGTCGGCGACCTGGCCGGACCGCAGGACGAACTCCCCGGTCAGGCGGCAGGCCGCGTCGATGTCGCGTGCGAGCGTCTCGTCAACCACGGGCCTCACCCTAGCGACGCGCGCCGGGCCACCGGGTCCGCACTACTGTGTCGAGGCATGTCCCGGACCGCCGCCCGACTGGCCCACGTCCCGCCGACCGTCTTCAGCGAGATGTCGGCCCTCGCCGCGCGCACCGGCGCGCTGAACCTCGGGCAGGGGTTCCCCGACGTCGACGGCCCCGCGTCGGTGATCGCGGCCGCCGAGGCGGCGCTGGAGGGCGGCGCCAACCAGTACGCCCCCGGCATCGGCGTACCTGCCCTGCGCGAGGCGATCGCCCGCCACCAGCAGCGCCACTACGGCCTCTCCCCCGACCCGGCCACCGAGGTCGTCGTCACGACCGGGTGCACCGAGGCGGTCGCCGCGTCCCTGCTCGGCATGGTCGACCCCGGCGACGAGGTCGTGGTGCTGGAGCCCTACTACGACTCCTACGTCGCGATGCTGGAGATGTGCGGCGCGCGCCGCGTCCCCGTCCAGCTCCGGGCGCCCGCCGGCTCGACGACGACACCGCGCCCCGACCTCGACGAGCTGCGCGCCGCGGTCACCGACGACACGAAGCTGATCCTGCTCAACACGCCGCACAACCCGACCGGCACCGTGCTGACCCGCGAGGAGCTGCAGGTGGTGGCCGACCTGGCGATCGCGCACGACGTCGTGGTCGTGACCGACGAGGTCTACGAGCACCTCGTGTTCGACGACGCCCTGTCCACGGAGGGCCACGTCCCGATCGCCACCCTGCCCGGGATGTGGGAGCGCACGCTGACGCTGTCGAGCGCCGGCAAGAGCTGGTCGTTCACCGGCTGGAAGGTCGGCTGGGCGACCGGTCCGGCACCCCTGGTCCAGGCGCTGCTGGCGGCCAAGCAGTGGCTCACGTTCACGTCGGGCTCGCCGCTCCAGCCGGCGGTGGCGCACGCGCTCGACCACGAGCCCGACTGGCCGCGCGCCCTTGCACGCGATCTCCAGTCGCGGCGCGACGTCCTCTGTGACGGCCTCACCGCCGCCGGGCTCACCCCGCGGGTGCCGGAGGGGACGTACTTCGCCACCACCGACATCAGCCACCTCGGCTGGGCCGACGGGCGCGAGTTCTGCCTGGCGCTGCCCGAGCGGGCCGGCGTGGTCGCGATCCCCACGCAGGGGTTCTACGACGACGCGGAGGCGGGGCGCCAGCTGGTGCGCTGGGCGTTCTGCAAGGTGCCCGACGTGATCGAGGAGGGCGTACGCCGCCTCGCTGCTGCCGACCTCGCCCGCTGACACCCGGGCTTCGGTGCCGAGCTGCGTGGTTGCAGGTCGAGATCTTCACCTGCAACCAGGTCGGTCACCGAATACCCGGTGACCGCAGGCGTGGTCAGCGCCCCGGGTAGTCGCGCGGCGGGTGTTGGTCGCCGTCGTCGGTGGGCGCGTCGGGGTCCTGGTGGGTCGGGGGGACCTGGCCGTAGGGGTTGGGCGAGCCGCCCGGCTGTGCCGGCTGGTCCTGCGA
>CAZDAO010000212.1:0-6494 GCA_964503015.1 uncultured Nocardioides sp.
CTTGGTGGTCGGCAGGTGGGGTCCGCGGCACAGGTCGGACCACTTCGCCTCGCCGTTGCGCCCCATGTTGTCGTAGATGGTGAGCTCGCCGGCCCCCACCTCGACGCTGGCGCCCTCGGTGCCCTCGGTGCCGGCGCCGCCCTTGAGCCCGATCAGCTCGATCTTGTAGGGCTCGTCCGCCAGCTCGTTGAGGGCGTCGGCGTCGGTGGTGACCCGGCGCTCGAAGCGCTGGTTCTCCTTGATGATCTTGCGCATCGCGGACTCGATCTTCACGAGGTCCTCGGGCACGAACGGGGTCTCGACATCGAAGTCGTAGTAGAAGCCGTTCTCGATCGGCGGGCCGATGCCCAGCCTGGCCTCGGGCCAGATCTGCTGCACCGCCTGGGCCAGCACGTGGGCGGTCGAGTGGCGCAGGATGTCGCGACCGTCGGGGCTGTCGATCGCGACGCCCTCGACCTCGTCACCGTCGGCGAGCTCGTAGGACAGGTCCTTCAGCGCGCCGCCGACGCGGGCGGCGATGACGTCAGCGTCGTCGCGGAAGAGCTCCCATGCCTTGGTGCCCGTCGTGACCGCGGTCTCCGCACGCTGATCGGCGTGGATGCGGACGACCTGGATGTCGGACACGGGGGCTCCTCGGGAGTCGGTGGAGAAGGGACGGTGGTGCCCCTCGATGCTATCGGCCGCCCAGCGGCCGGCTCACCCCGGTTTCGGTTCACCCGAGTGGGTGTACGACGCGGGTGGGACTGCGCGCTTCGGGGTACGGCACCGCATGACCATTGCTCAACGCCGGGTGGCCGCCGCCCCGGCCCGGCCGCTCACCATCGCCTCCGTGCCGTCCGGGCACGTCTACGTGCGCCACCTCTCACCGCTGGACGGCCGCGGTTCCGTCCGGCTGCCCGACCCCGCCCCCGGCCGACCCGACCGCCCCGCGGGTGCCACGTGGTGGCCGCCGGTGATGCTCGACCCGGACTGGGCCCGCCAGGCCGACTTCGACGTCTTCCACCTGCACTTCGGCTTCGACGCCTGCCCGCCCGAGCAGCTCGACACGCTGACCCGGGTGGTCCGCGGTCGCGGCAAGCCGTTCGTGTTCACCCTCCACGACCTGCGCAACCCGCACCACACGGACCGTGGGCTGCACGACGACCAGCTCGACGTCCTGGTGCCGGCTGCCGACGCCCTCGTCACCCTCACCCCGGGCGCCGCCGCCGAGATCGAGCGCCGGTGGGGCCGGACGGCGACCGTCGTCCCCCACCCGCACGTCGTCGACCTCCCGACGATCTCGCGGGCGCTGACCGTGCGGCCGCTGCTGCGGAACCGGCCGTTCCGTGTCGGTCTCCACCTCAAGAGCCTGCGGGCCAACATGGACCCGATGCGGCTCCTGCCGACCTTGGTCGAGACTGTGGCGCAGCTCGACGACGCCGTGCTGCAGGCCAACTGCCACCGCGACATCCTGGACGCGGACGGCGCGCGACGCGACGCCGAGCTGTCGGACTGGCTGCGGGCGGAGGCGGAGGCGCGCCGCCTCGAGCTCCACGTGCACGACTACTACTCCGACGAGGACCTCTGGTCCTACCTCGCCTCGCTCGACCTGTCCGTGCTCCCCTACACCTTCGGCACGCACTCGGGCTGGCTCGAGGCCTGCCGGGACCTGCAGACCACCGTGCTGGCACCCAGCTGCGGCTACTACGCCGATCAGGGGCCGGTGCTGACCTACGCCAACGACGGCGACGACTTCGACGCCGACTCGCTGCGGGACGCCGTGGTCCGGGCGCACACCGAGCGCCCCCGGTGGGGCGCGACCCTCGACGAGCGCACCGAGCAGCGACGCGCCGTCGCCCGGGTCCACGAGGAGCTCTACCAGGAGCTGAGCAGGTGACCGCTCTCCCCGTGCGCGAGCGGTTGAGCATCTGCCTCGTGGCCAACAGCCGCTTCCCGATCGTCGAGCCGTTCACCGGCGGCCTGGAGTCGATGACCTGGCACCTCGCGCACGAGCTCGTCCGGCGCGGGCACGACGTCGCGGTCTTCGCGGCGCCGGGCTCGGACCCGTCGCTGGGCGTGGAGGAGCTCGAGGTGGACGCGCTGCCGGAGCACGCCGGACGCCACGACGTGGGCGCACCGCCGTACGTCGAGGTGGCCGAGCACCACGCCTACCTCTCGCTCATGCTCGGGCTGGCCGGGCAGGACGCCCAGCGCTTCGACGTGCTGCACAACAACAGCCTCCACTACCTCCCCGTCGCCATGGCCCGGACGCTGCCGATGCCGGTGCTCACCACTCTGCACACCCCTCCCCTGTGGTGGCTGGAGTCGGCAGTGCGCCTCGACGGCGGCGCCAGCTCCTTCGCCGCGGTGTCGCGCTACACCGCGTCGTCGTGGTCGTCGGTCGCCGACGTCACGTGCGTGCCGAACGGCGTCGACGTCAGCCGCTGGCCCGTCGGCCCCGGCGGCGCGACGGCGGTGTGGTCGGGACGCATCGTCCCGGAGAAGGCGCCCCACCAGGCCCTCCAGGCGGCCCACCTGGCCGACATCCCGATCGTGCTGGCCGGCCCGGTCCTCGACCTCGACTACTTCCACGAGGCGGTCGAGCCGCTGCTCGACGGCGAGGCGACCTACGCCGGCCACCTCGCGCAGGCGGACCTGGCGACGCTCGTCGGGGCCGCCGCCGTCGCGGTCGTGACACCGGACTGGGACGAGCCCTACGGGCTGGTCGCCGCCGAGGCGCTGTCCTGCGGCACCCCGGTCGCCGCCTACGCACGCGGTGGCCTGCCCGAGGTGCTCACCGCCGAGACCGGTCGGCTGGCCCGCCCCGGTGACGTCGCGATGCTCGCCCGGGCGATGGAGGAGGCGGTGACGCTGGACCGCGTCCAGTGCCGCGCCCACGCCGATCGCGACCTCTCCCTGACCCGGATGGTGGACCTCTACGAGGGCCTCTACGTCGACCTGCTCGCCGGAGGCCTGGCGGCGTGATCGGCTACTACGTCCACCACCAGGGCAGCGGGCACCTCCATCGGGCGGTCACCGTCGCACCGCACCTGCCCGGCCCCGTCACCGGGATCAGCTCGCTGCCCCGCCCCGACGCCTGGACCGGGCCGTGGCTCCAGCTGGCCCGCGACGACGCCGCGTCGTCGTACGCCGAGGCGGACGTGACCGCCGCCGGGCAGCTGCACTGGGTGCCCACCGGTGACCAGGGACTGCGCAAGCGGATGGCGGCCATCGCGGCCTGGATCGAGCGCCACGCTCCTGCGGCGCTGGTGGTGGACCAGTCGGTGGAGATCGGCCTGCTCGCCCGCCTGCACGGCACGCCCGTGGTCGCCATGACGGCACCGGGAGTCCGCACCGACTCCGCCCACCTGCTCGGCTTCGGGGTCGCGTCGGCGGTGGTGGGTGCCTGGCCCGACGGCTGGACCGACCGGCTCCTGCCCGGCCTCGGTGTGCCGGACGAGCGGATGCACACGATCGGTGCCGTCTCGCGCTTCCCCGTCGCGACGGACCGGGTCCGGACCCGGCGCCGGCCCCACGCGGTGCTCCTCGCCGGCACCGGCGGCGACGGGTTCACCGCGCAGGTGGTCGCCCGTGCCCAGGAGCAGACCCCGGACTGGGACTGGACCGTGCTCAGCCGCACCCTCGGCTCCTGGCACGCCGACCCGGCGGCGGTCCTCGCGGACGCGGACGTCGCGGTCCTGCACCCGGGCCAGAACTCCCTCGCCGAGGTCGCCGCGATGCGGGTCCCCGCCGTGGTGGTGCCGGCGGACCGGCCCTTCCACGAGCAGCACACCACCGCGCGTGCCCTCCGCGACGGGTGGCCCGCCGTCGTGGTCGACCGCGTGCCGCGGACCGGCTGGCGCGACCTCCTCGACGAGGCGGTGTTCCTCGACGGGCAGGGCTGGGCGGAGTGGTGCGACGGCTTCGCCCCCACGCGGCTCGCCGACGTGGTCAAGCAGGTCGCCCACGAGGGGCTCGCATGAGCGTGGCCCGCACGGCCGTCGTCACCGTCGTCCACGGCCGGCACGAGCACCTCGCCCGCCAGCGGGCGTCGCTCGCCCGGTCCACGACGTCGTACGAGCACGTGGTGGTCGCCGTCGACGACCCCGAGGTGGCCGGCAGCAGCGTCACCGTGCCGCCCCATCCCCTGGGCCTGCCCGTGGCCACGGCCCGCAACCGCGGTGCGGCCCACGCGCTCGAGCGCGGCGCCACCACCCTGGTCTTCCTCGACGTCGACTGCCTCGCGGCGCCGGACCTGGTCGAGGCGTACGCCGACGTGGTGGCCGAGGAGCCGCGGACGGTGTGGTCGGGCCCCGTCACCTACCTCGACCCGCCACCGTCGGGGGGCTACGACCTGACCGCGCTCGGCGCTCTGGACGCGCCGCACCCGGCCCGGCCCGCTCCGGCACCGGGCGAGCGGCTGCCCGACGCGGACCCGGACCTGTTCTGGTCGCTGTCCTTCGCCTGCTCGGCCGAGGCATGGCGGGCGACGGGCGGGTTCTGCGAGGACTACGTCGGCTACGGCGGCGAGGACACGGACTTCGCCCGGGTGGTCCGGGCCGCGGGGCTCGACCTCGGCTGGGTCGGCGCGGCCCGGGCCTACCACCAGTGGCACCCCGTCTCCCGGCCGCCGGTCGAGCACGTCGAGGACATCGTCCGCAACGCCGAGATCTACCGCCGCAGGTGGGGTGTCGTGCCGATGCGCGGCTGGCTGGAGGCCTTCGAGGAGCGCGGCCTCGTCCGATGCGACGACGACGGGCGCTGGCTCACGGCCTGAGCCGGAGCCGGCGCCCGTCGCGCGCGGTCACCCGGTGCTCATGTCCGGGTCGCGAACCGCTCCCACGACCGGTGCCCGCCCAGCAGGGTGAGCAGGTCGTCGTGCAGCTCGCCGGCGCCGTCGCCGGTCACCACACCGGCGCCGGCGAGGCCGAGCTCGTCGATCACCGACCGTCCCTCACCGAGGGCGAGGACCGCCTTGCAGTGCCGGAAGCACTCCTCGACCAGCAGGCCGACGCGCGGGTCGGTCGCCACGGTCGAGGCGTCCCCGGCCTTGCTGTCCCGGTTCACGATCGCGTCCAGTGCCGGCGGGGCGGCGCCCGCCACCACCAGAGCGTCGAACTCGACCGAGCGGGCGGTGGCGAAGGTCCGCTGCGCCACCAGTCCCTCGCCCAGCTCGCCGCCTCGGGGCGCGATCAGCAGCGGCAGCACGCCGGCGGCGAGCAGACCCTCGCGGAGCTCGGCGACGGCACCGAGGTCACCGGCGGGGTCGACGACGACACCGACCAGGCGGCCGTCGGGGGGCCAGGACTCGCCGACCTGGGAGAGGGCAGGACTGGGAGCCGGGTCCTCCACCTCGACGGTCGGCCGGGGAGCAGGGAGGCCCAGCGCGGTGGCGACCTCCGCGCACAGCGTCGCGTCGATGTTGGCCAGCGCCAGCAGCTGGCGCTCCTTGATCGCCTGCTCGTAGCACTTGCCGAGCTCGAAGCTGTAGGCGTTGATGATGTGCTGCTGCTCGACGGGCGACATGCTCGTCCAGAACAGCCGCGCCTGGCTGAAGTGGTCGTCGAACGAGGCAGGGTTCTCGCGCACCTTGGCGGCCGCGGGCACCTCCACCGGCACGTCCACGAACGCCCCCTCCTCGGCGCCGGCGAAGAACGGGCAGCCGGCGTCCAGCGAGTTGGGCTTGTAGGGCGCCACCCCGCCGTGCACGGCCTGCTGGTGGAAGCCGTCGCGGTGGTTGTCGTTGACCGGCGCGTGCGGACGGTTGATCGGGATCTGGTTGAAGTTGGGTCCGGCCAGGCGCGTGAGCTGGGTGTCGAGGTAGGAGAAGTTGCGCGCCATCAGCAGCGGGTCGTCGGTGCCGTCGATGCCCGGCACCAGGTGGCCGGTGTGGAAGGCGACCTGCTCGGTCTCGGCGAAGAAGTTCGTCGGGTTGCCGTTGAGGGTGAGCGTGCCGATCACCTGCACGGGTGCCAGCTCCTCGGGCACCAGCTTGGTGGCGTCGAGCAGGTCGATGCCCTCGAACATCTGGTCGGGCGTGTCCGGGAAGGTCTGGATGCCGAGGTCCCACACGGGGAACGCGCCGGACTCGATGGCGTCGTACAGGTCGCGGCGGTGGAAGTCGGGGTCGACTCCTCCGGCGAGCTGCGCCTCCTCCCAGGTCAGCGAGTGGACGCCGAGCCGGGGCTTCCAGTGGAACTTGCACAGCGTCGTGCCGCCGTCGGCGTCGACGAGCCGGAACGTGTGGACGCCGAAGCCCTCCATCATCCGGTAGCTGCGCGGGATGCCGCGGTCGGACATGTTCCAGATCGCGTGGTGCTGCGCCTCGGTGTGCAGGGACACGAAGTCCCAGAACGTGTCGTGGGCGCTCTGGGCCTGCGGGATCTCGCGGTCCGGGTGCGGCTTGCCGGCGTGGATGACGTCCGGGAACTTGATGCCGTCCTGGATGAAGAAGACCGGGATGTTGTTGCCGACGAGGTCCCAGTTGCCCTCGCGGGTGTAGAACTTGGTCGCGA
>CAZDAO010000213.1:0-6485 GCA_964503015.1 uncultured Nocardioides sp.
AACGGCGAGCGCACCGGCAACGTCGACCTGGTCACCTTGGGGATGAACCTGTTCTCCCAGGGGATCGACCCGCAGATCGACTTCTCCGACATCGACGAGATCCGTCGCACGGTGGAGTACTGCACCAACCTGCCGGTCCATCCGCGCCACCCGTACGCGGGGGACCTGGTCTACACCGCCTTCTCCGGCTCCCACCAGGACGCCATCAAGAAGGGGCTGGAGGACCTGGACAGGAAGGCCGCCGCGCTGGGCGTCGAGGTCGGCGAGCTGCCGTGGGAGGCGCCGTACCTCCCGATCGACCCGAAGGACGTCGGCCGCACCTACGAGGCCGTGATCCGGGTCAACAGCCAGTCCGGCAAGGGCGGCGTGGCCTACGTCCTGAAGTCCGAGCACAAGCTCGACCTGCCGCGCCGTGCACAGATCGAGTTCAGCCGCGTCGTGCAGCAGCACACCGACACCGAGGGTGGCGAGATCACGCCCGAGGAGATCTGGGCGGTGTTCCGCGCCGAGTACCTCGACCGCGAGACCCCGCTCAAGCTCAACTCCGTGCACACCTCGAGCGCCGCCGGCGAGAAGGACCAGCTCACCGTCGGGGTCTACGTCGACGGCGAGCGACACGAGCTGAGCGGGCAGGGCAACGGCCCGATCGCGGCCTTCGTGGACGCGATCGCCGTCGTGGGTCACGACGTACGTGTCCTCGACTACGCCGAGCACGCGCTGTCCGCCGGTGGTGACGCCACCGCCGCGGCCTACGTCGAGTGCGCGGTGGGGGACAAGGTGCTCTGGGGCGTGGGTCTCGACGCCAACATCGTCACCGCGTCGCTCAAGGCCGTGATCAGCGCCGTGAACCGCGCCTGAGCGGTAGGTTCCACGGCATGCTGGTGAGCGAGCGGATCGGGCAGTTCTTCGTGGAGTCCGACGGCGGGCGCGACCGGCTGGAGTACACCGAGTACGGCTCGGGCGACCAGTGGGTGGTGCTGCTCCACGGCCTCCTCATGCCGCGGCGCATGCAGCAGCCGCTCGCCCGGGCGATGGCGGCCCAGGGGCTGCACGTCGTGACGCTCGACCTGCTCGGTCACGGTCGCTCCGACCAGCCCGCCGACCCGCTCGTCTACTCCATGACCGCCTTCGGGGAGCAGGTCGTCGCCCTCCTCGACCACCTCGGCGCCGAGCAGGCCGTGGTCGGCGGCACCTCCCTCGGCGCCAACGTGTCCCTCGAGGTCGCGGTCATCGCGCCCGAGCGGGTCAAGGGGCTGATCGTGGAGATGCCGGTGCTCAACAACGCGCTGGTGGCCGGCATCCTGGCGTTCGTCCCCATCATGCTGGCGGCCCGCTACCTGCCCTTCACAGCCAACTCGCTGCAGCGGCTCGCCCGCTCGGTGCCGCGCGGGATCGTGCCGTTCTGGGCCGGCGTCGGCCTCGACACCGTCGACCACCGGGCCGACTCGATCGCGTCGGTGCTGCACGGCGTGATCTTCGGCCGGTTGGCCCCGTCGTCGCGGCTGCGCCGCCAGATCCAGGCCCCGGCACTCGTGGTCGGTCACCCGGTCGACCCGATCCACCCGTTCGTCGACGCCGACATGCTGGCGGCCGAGCTGCCGCACGTCCGGATGGAGCGGGCGACATCCATCCTGGAGTGGCGGGTGCGTCCTGAGCGGCTGAACGCCCTCGCCACCGACTTCGCCCGGGACTGCTGGCACGGCCAGGCGGCTCCCCGCGCGGCGCGCACGCGGAAACGCTGACGTCCGCACCCGCCCGCGGCGGGGTTCGTGGGGGACAATGACCCGGTGCCCCTCTACCGCGACGAGGCGGTCGTGCTGCGCACCCACAAGCTGGGCGAGGCCGACCGCATCATCACCCTGCTGACGCGCCAGCACGGGCGCGTGCGCGCGGTGGCCAAGGGCGTGCGCCGTACGACCTCGCGCTGGGGCTCGCGTCTCGAGCCGTTCACCCACGTCGACCTGCAGCTCGCCGAGGGGCGCAGCCTCGACGTGATCACCCAGGCCGAGACCCTCGACCCCTTCCATGCGCGGCTGGGGCTCGACTACGACCGCTACACCGCCGGCACCGCGATGCTGGAGACCGCGGAGCGGCTGGTGACCGAGGACAAGGAGCCGGCCGTCCAGCAGTTCCTGCTCCTCGTCGGCGGACTCCGGGCGATGGCGGGCGGTGAGCACCCGGCCGGCCAGGTCCTCGACTCCTACCTGCTGCGCTCCCTCTCGGTCGCTGGCTACGCGCCGTCGTTCGACCACTGCGTGCAATGCGGCGTCGAGGGGCCCCACCGGTTCTTCAACCCGTCCGCCGGTGGCGTGATGTGCGCCTCCGACAAGCTCCCGGGGTCTGCGACCCCCGCTCCGGAGACCGTGCGCGTGCTGGGCGCACTGCTCGTCGGCGACTGGCCGGTCGTGCACGCCGCCGATCCGCGCCACCTGCGGGAGGCGAGCGGGCTGGTGTCGGCCTACCTCGCCTGGCACCTCGAGCGTGGCCTCCGCTCCATGGCCTACGTCGACCGATGAGGGGTGCGGCCCCCAGTGCCGTCGCCCTGGTCCGCGGGGCCCTCGACCCGGTCCTGGTCCCTGCCGGGTTCCTCGCGGGGCAGGGCGACGAGGACCCGGACGGCGGCGGGCAGGTCATCTTCTGCATCGGGCACGACGAGCTCAGCGACCGGTACCCGCACCTGCCGCAGGCGCACCAGCAGGACCCGTACGGCACGTGCGACGACCTCGTCGTCGACGTGTGGCCGAACGGAACCCTCGGCGGGCTGCGCCTCGAGACCTCGACGCTCGCGGCGACGCTCCGCCACGTGGGGCTCGGCGAGGAGGGCGCCGGGGTGGAGGCGGTGACCGGGCGCGCTGTCGCCGAGGCCGTCCCGGTGGTCGCGGCCGCCCTCGAGCGACTCTTCCGCGCGACCTGACACGGCCCGCCGTGCCCTGACTACGTCGTGAGTCTCTGGGGGACTCAGGTCCGAGTGTGGCTGCCGACACGCCCGGACTGGGCGTTGAGTCTCTGGGCGACTCAAGGTCCAGCGGGGTCGCCGACACGCCCGGGATGCACGTTGAGTCTCTGGGCGACTCAAGGCCCAGCGGGGTCGCCGACACGCCCGGGATGCACGTTGAGTCTCTGGGCGACTCAAGGTCCAGCGGGGTCGCCGACACGCCCGAGATGCGCCTTGAGTCTCTGGGCGACTCAAGGCCCAGCGGGCTCGCCGACACGCCCGGGATGCACGTTGAGTCTCTGGGCGACTCAAGGGCCAGCGCAGCGGCGCACGGCCTAGGCTCTGACTGTGAAGCGACAGGTGAAGCAGCCGGTCCCGCACCCGTCGGGTGCCACGCCACCGCCGGTCCCACGCGACCTCGTGCCCGAGCACGTCGCGATCATCATGGACGGCAACGGCCGGTGGGCGAAGGAACGCGGGTTGCCGCGCACGAAAGGTCACGAGCAGGGCGAGCACTCGCTCTTCGACGTGGTCGAGGGCGCGATCGAGATCGGCGTGAAGGCCATCTCCGCCTACGCGTTCTCGACCGAGAACTGGTCGCGGTCGCCCGACGAGGTCCGCTTCCTGATGGGCTTCAACCGTGACGTGATCCGGCGGCGGCGCGACGAGATGCACGAGCTCGGCGTCAGGGTCCGCTGGGCCGGCCGTGCGCCGCGCCTCTGGAAGTCGGTGATCAAGGAGCTCCAGGTCGCCGAGACGATGACCCGCGACAACGACGTGCTGACGCTCACCATGTGCGTCAACTACGGAGGCCGCGCCGAGCTCGCCGACGCCGCCCGCTCGATCGCGCGCGAGGTGGCCGCAGGCCGGCTCAACCCCGACAAGGTCGACGAGAAGGTCTTCGCGCGCCACCTGTACGTCCCCGAGCTCCCCGACGCCGACCTGGTCTGGCGCACCTCGGGGGAGCAGCGCCTGTCCAACTACATGCTGTGGCAGGCCGCCTACAGCGAGATGGTCTTCACCGACGTGCTGTGGCCCGACGTCGACCGGAGGCACCTGTGGTCGGCCATCGAGACCTACGCCAGTCGCGACCGTCGCTACGGCGGCGCGCTCCCCAACGAGACGACGTCCCGCTGAGCGCGACGGGGCTCAGCCGCGTGCGTGGAGCTCCTGCACGAGGACCTGTCCCGGCCACTCACCGACGCGGAAGGTGTCCGCGCGGACGAAGCCGTTGCCCTCGTAGAACCTGACCAGGGCCTGGTCACCCCCGGCGTAGCAGTCCACCCGGAGCCGCTCGACCCCGCGGTCGAGCCCGACCTCCCGGGCGTGCTCGAGCAGCACGGCGCCCGCGCCGCGCGCCGACGGACGCCGGCTGGCCACCAGCAGGACGACGTAGACCTCGGGCCTGTCCGCGGACGGGACGTACGCCGGCGCCTCGCCGAGCACGAGCGCGGCAGCCGGCGCGCCGGCGGGCTCGTCCAGCGCCGCGGCGAGCACGAGACCGCCGGAGTCGGCCCATCCCCGGGCCGCCTCGACGCGGGCGGGGAGGGCGGAGAAGGGGACGGTGCCCCACTGGCCGGTGATGCCCCGAGACCCCAGCCACGCAACCGCCTCGTCGAGGAGCCCGAGGACCGAAGCGACGTCGCGTGGTGTGCCGCGACGGAGCACGAAACCTCCGCGTGCGGACGTGTCCTCGGGCGTCACCCGCCACCGCGGCAGGCCGGGCAGGTGCCGAAGATCTCCAGCGTGTGGCTGATGTCGCCGAAGCCGTGCTCCTGCGCGATCGCGTTGGTCCACCGCTCGACGGCCGGCCCCTCGACCTCGACCGTCGCCCCGCAGCTGCGGCACACGAGGTGGTGGTGGTGCGTGTCGGAGCAGCTGCGCCAGATCGCCTCGCCGTCCTCGTTGCGCAGCATGTCGACCTCGCCCGCGTCGGCGAGCGCCGCCAGGGTGCGGTAGACGGTCGCCAGGCCGACCGAGTCGCCCTGCCGGGTGATGAGGTCGTGGATCTCCTGGGCACTGCGGAAGTCGTCGAAGCCCGCCAGCGCGGCGGCGACGGCGCGCCGCTGGCGGGTCGGCCGGACCGCGGTCCGCTGGGCGTCGGGATGCTTGTCAGTGCTCGTCATAGTGCTCTCCGTGGACGGCGTGGCGGTGGCCGTCATGGACGTAGTCGACATGGTCGCCGTGCGGGACCGCCGGGTGCCCGCAGGCCTCACCGTGCTCGTGCGGGTGGTCGTCGGTGGAGCGGTGCGGGGTCGCGGTCACCTCGGGGAAGGGTGCCATCAGCCGGCTGCGGCGGCGCAGCCACACGCCGAGCGGCCAGGTCGCGGTGAACATCGCGAGCGCCAGCAGCACGATCGTGGGACCGGGCGCCACGGTGACCTCGAACGACAGCGCAGCGCTCAGGACGAGTCCGCCGACGGCGGCCACGCAGCCCACCAGCATCGCGCCGAGGAGCGTCGTACGGAACGAGCGGGCGACCTGCTGCGAGGTCGCGACCGGCACGACCATGAGCGCGGAGACGAGCAGCAGCCCGACGGTGCGCATCGCGACGGTGATGCTCACCGCGGCGAGCACGGCGATGAGCAGGTTGTACGCCCGCACGCGCAGGCCGGCGACCCGGGCGAACTCGGGGTCGCTCGCCACCGCGAACAGCTGGGGCGAGAGCCCGAGCGCGACCGTCAGCACGACGACACTGAGCAGGATCGTCGACCAGACGTCCTCGACGGAGATGGCGTTCAGCGAGCCGAAGAGGAATGCCTGCAGCGTGGCGGCACCCTCGCCGGCGATGCCGGTGATCAGCAGCCCGCCGGCCAGTCCGCCGTAGAACAGCAGCGCGAGGGCGACGTCACCGTTGGTGTGCCCGCGCTCGCGGATCAGCTCCATCAGGACGGCGCCGAGCACCGCGACGAGGACAGCGGTCCACGTGGGGGAGGTGCCGGTCAGCAGGCCCAGCGCCACTCCGGTGACCGCCACGTGGCCGATGCCGTCGCCGAGCAGTGCGAGCCGTCGCTGGACGAGGAACGTGCCGATGGCGGGGGCCGCGAGGCCGGTGAGGAAGGCAGCGACCAGCGCGCGCTGCATGAACTCGTAGGAGAACAGCTCGACGAAGTCGCTCACCGGTTCCTCCCCTCGAAGTCCAGCGGTGACGCCACGTGCGGGACGTGGTCGTGGGCCCCGAGGCCGTCCTGCACGTGGTCGTGGGGGTGGTGGGTGTGGGAGGCGACCTCCTGCGTCAGCGGGGGTCCGTCGTAGGCCACCCGTCCGTCGCGCATCACCACCGTCCGGTCGATCAACGGCGCCATCGGCCCGATCTCGTGGGCCACCAGGAGGATGGTCGCACCGCGCGCCTTGAGGCGGCCGAGCGCGTCGGCCAGCGCCTGCTGGTTGGGCAGGTCGACACCGGCGGTGGGCTCGTCGAGGACCAGGAGGTCGGGCTCGCCGGCCAGCGCGCGGGCGATGAGGACGCGCTGCTGCTGGCCGCCGGAGAGCTGCGAGACGCCGTACGACGCCCGGTCGGCGAGGCCGACCACCTCCAGCGCGGACTGCA
>CAZDAO010000214.1:0-6482 GCA_964503015.1 uncultured Nocardioides sp.
TCCAGTCCCACCGCGCCCTCGCCCGCCACATCGAGCCGGCCAACGTCCTGCTCATCACCCGCACCCAGGGACTCATCGCCAGCGCGAGCGTGGTGCTCGTCAATGCGGCCGCCACTGCCGGCATTCTCCAGCCCTCGGACCGCCTGGTGTCCGCGATCGCCGAAGCAGGCCGCTCTTGGGGCAACCTGGCCAGCCGCTGGGGCGACCTCGCTCCCTCAGCTGCGCGCCTCGAGGACCCACTGGCCTCCGCGGCCGCGGAAGTCCGGGCCGCCTACCGCCAAATCACCCACGACACCACCACCCTCGCAACACCGCAGGTCATTGCCACCCGCCCCGCACTCCCCCAGGCCACCATGGCCACGCTCCGCGCGATCGAGGGCGGCACCGAGCTGGCGCACGTCGTAGCCGAGAAGGTAAGCGCCCCCAACCTCGTCGGGTCCGCCCGCGCCCTGTCCCGCCGAGCGCACAACGACATCGAGGCTGGGCTGGCCAGCGCGCCGAGAGAGGGCGACGTCGTCTGGGTCTCCCCAGCCGACATCCTCGCCAAACGCCTGGTCCCGCTTCCCCCACCCGTCGCAGAAACCCTGCGCGCCGCCAGTGACGCCACGATCGACGCCACCAGCACGGCATCGGCCCTCGCCACGATCCACTCGCCGGGGAGAGGCGCCGTCGGTCGCGAGGCAGTATCCGGATCCGCAAGATGGCCGGTGAGCGAGAAGGGGATCGTTCAGGCTCGGTCCGACATGACAGAGCCCGGGCGGGCGACGAGCAGCGCTCCCCCGCGGCGCGCGCGCTGATCAGAACTACCTCGACAATCCATTGCCGCCGTGATCCTCGGGCGGCCCTGGAAGTTGCCTCCTCTCCTGTTGGGGACTGTTTGGCGCGGATCCTGGAGCCGGGGGAAGCTGCAGGTCGTCGGAACTCCAGTGGCTGCTGGCGGCGTGTTCCCGCAGATAGTCCCGCAGGCCCGGGAGGGTGAAGTCGACCAGCCCGTGGCCCCGGGGCTCGATCACCTCCGCGGCGATCAGTCGCAGCCGGTACTGGCCGGCGTAGGTGGCGTCGACGCCGAGGCGAGCGGCGATGTCGCCCATGCGGCTCGGACCGTCGTCGTGGGCCATGGCAGCCAGGAATGAACGGTCCACGTTGGAGAGGTCGGCCAGAGCGCTGGCGTGGACGAGTTGCCCGACCTTGCGGCGCGCCTGGTCGACGCCGCGACGAGCTTGGTCGACGTCGATGGTTGCGGCGGTGCTGTCGGCCCGCCAGGCATGCAGCCCAACGAGCTGGATCATGAACGGGTATCCGCCGGTGCCGGCCACGGCGACCTGCAGGGCGTCAGGAGTGATGTCTCGGCCGGCCTCGCGGACGGGTACCGCGATCGCCGCGGCGACCTCCTCGGGCCGGACCGTGCGGAGGTGGCGCCGGTCGGCGCGGCGCAGGAACGTCGAGACCTCATCGGAGAGCAGGTCGTCGACAGCGGAGGGCAGGCCGGCGCCGACGAAGGCGACGTTGCGGCGCTCGCGGAAGGCATGCTGGATCGTGGTTCCGAGCTCGCGTAGATCGTTCAGGCCCTTGCGGTGGACCTCGTCCACGGTGATGAGGACACCGCCGCCGCCCCGCTCGGCCAGGAGGTCGGTCAGCAGGTTCAGCTGGGATCGCAGGCCCGGACGGGGAGTGTGGCGCTCGGAGACCTCGCGGTCGGCGCCGAATCCGCCCGGGAGCGAGACGCCGGTCAGGCGCGACTCGGTCTGGCGGGGATCGACTTCACTCAGCAGGCGCGGCAGGTGCTCATGGGTGATCCGGTCGATGAGGTTGGGCGTCGCGGTCTCGGAGATCACTAGCCAGCCTTCCGCGCCGGCGCCGTCCTCGTAGGCGTTGAGCATGACCGTCTTGCCTGTGCCGCGCAGTCCGGTGACCAACGTGGCGCGCTCAGGCGATCCGGGGCCTCCACGAAGCCCCTCGCGGAAGTCGTCCAGGTCGGTATCACGGCCGACTAGCAGCGGGGGACTGGTCCCGAAGGTGGGGGTGAAGGGGTTCACGTCAGACACCGTATCAACCTCTTTAAATCTTTTAATATCGGCCCGAGGTTTAGCGGCCTTTAAACCCCTTAAATCTCGGCCGTCAGTGCGGGATGGCCGTGCCGGGTGCTCCGGGGTCGCCGCTGGCGAACGGCGACCGGGTCGAGAGCCGGCGACGAGCAGCGTCGTCGGGGCTCTCGGCTAACGGCCCGAGCTCGTCATTGTCGAGGCTCTCGGGCGTCGCCGGGTGGGCGGTCCGGCTGAGAGATTCGGCCAGGTCCTCGATGTCGGCTTCCAGGACCTGTTCGAGGAGGTCGGCGATGCTCGTGAGGGAGCCGTCGCACTCGGCGACAAGTGCGTCGGCCAGTTGATCGAGGGCAGCGTTGCCGCGGGCGGTGAAGGTGACGACTCCTGGGACCGAGTCTTCGGTTGGGGAAGTGCTCATGGGTCCACCTCGCTTTCTGGTCACCTACGTGCGCAGGAGGCGCCTGAGCGATCAACCCGCGGCAACCGATTCGCGCTCAACCCTCAACGCGATGATCCGCCACCCCTCAGGCACGCCGCGCCGCGCTGCCTCGGAGCGCGTGCTCGTAGTCGAGGTCCTCGACGACCAACTTGTCCCGCGGCCGAGGATCTCCTGGGTGAACGGGCTAGGGACAATCTGACTGACGCCTCCGACAGTTGTGTCGCATGAGTGTTCAGCTCTTGTCGAGCACGAGCCCGCTCTCCCCGTGCACCCGGACGCGCAGGAGGCCCTCAACCGACATCGTCCGCCCCAGGTGGAGCACTGCTGCGGTTTCAGACGCCGCTCACGCGGGCACACGATCTGTATCTACGTCTCTCGGAAGGTCGCTCATGCGCCGACTCATTGCTGCGCTCGCCACGTCTGTCTTCGCCGCTACCGCCGCACTCGCGGCCGTCCCAGCGTCGGCCGCTGACGAGGACTCGTCCTCTCGGGCCGCGCAGTCCTGGTACACGGTCCACAAGGCGCTCCGCACAAAGACACAAGCATGCCGATACGCCCGCGAAGGCACTGTCGGCATCGACGTCCGATCGAAGAACCGCGCCAATAGCCCACGCCGCGTCAGCGTCCAGACCGTGAACACGAAGTACGACGACACGTGGGCGGGCGACCGCATCCTCATCAACCCTCGGCAGACGCGTGAGTGGTACACAGGCTTCTTCTTCGAGGGCGACTACACGCTTGAGGAGCAGCTCGTCCGCTTCAAGATCAGCACCCGCAAGGGTCGGGCTGAGTGGACTGATGCGCGTACGTGGGGCTCCATCCCGCCCTGCTAGTCCTCTCGCCGAGCGTTGTCCTCAATCTGCACACGGATCGCACCCATCGCTTCCACCTGGTCGCGGCGCCACCAGAGGCGATTACCCCGACGTACGTGGGGGGCGAGCTCGCGGGCCGCGCGGTCCACGAGCCAGGTTTGCGACCTGCGGACGACTCGAGCGGCCTCCGCGGTCGTCAGCCAGTCGTGTCCGTCGTCGGGGGGCGCGCTGAGCGGCCGTCGTGGTTGGCGGTTGCTCTTTCGTTCGGCTTCAGCTCGTCTCTTCTCGGCCCACAGCTCGACCGATTGCCGGTGAAGACTTGGGACACCTCGCGGGAGTCCCGTGCGCTGGCGCAGTTGGCCGTTGGCAATGGCCTTAAGGACCGTCGGCTCGCTACAACTCGCCAAGCGCTGTGCTGCGGCGATCGAGATCCACTCCTGCTCGGCCATGGGGCTCCGGTTCGCTCAGTCGGACGGCACGCACGAGGTCGGTCAGGTTGCCGCAGATGTGGTCTAGTGACGTCGGCTCCGCGCGGGGGCATGGATTGGTCTCCTTCAGGTTTGGTGCCAACGTCCGAAACTCTGTAGGTCCGTGAGTCTGCAAGTCTGCGACTTTGGCTAGTCGGCAGTCGGAAGTCCGGTAGTTCGACAGTAGGGAACTCTGTGCGTCCAACTGGAGACGTTGGCGTGCGCGGCGTGTCTGACAGAGTCCGGCAGGAACGGAGTCTGTAAGCCCGGCACTGACAGAGCCCGCGCGCTCCGCCGGCTCTGCGCTCGGCCGGGGATTGGCACTCAGTTAGCGTGCGAACCGCTCCGGCGGTACCGGTCGAACACCTGTTCTATTCTAGGAGCATGGAGGGCGGTTACGGGCGCGGGGCGGGCATCCCCTTGAAGGACCGTGTGCGCGTCAACAAGCCCCCCGAGCCAGCGCGGCCCCCGGCCAACAGCAGCGCGGCCGGAGGACAGGATCATCAAGGGCGGCAATGCTGGGTCAGCGTGCCCGTCGACGGCTGCAGCCTCGCCCCGACCTGCTCCCGGAGTGGCGCCCCGCCGGCCACCCGTGGGAGAGCCGAGTCGTCTACGTCGCGCAGTTGCGGCCTGAGCGCTGGGCCACGGCCGAGGAGCGGATCCCACCTGAGCTGCTCAACACCGAGTGAGTAACGTCGTGTCTGCCAGCCCGCCGAAGAACGACGCGTGGCGCCCGTACGGCGACGTGCGGTTCGTGCTAATCAGGAACACCGGCCGGCTCAAGCCGTCCCGGGGGCTCATCCTCGACTGGAAGCGCGAGGGCCGACGCTGGGAGGCCTTGGTCGTGTGGCACGACGATGCCGCGCTCAAGCCGGTCGTGAAGATGGACTGGCTGCCAGTCGAGGACCTAATCCCGGTCCCGGTTGACCCGAACTGGACCGGCCAGGTCGGCTAGCGCGCACGACGAGACCGAGATCGGCCGGGGCACCGGAAAGCGTGGCAGCCCAGGGAGTCGGCGACCTGGGCGAGCCGAGCGTAGTCGAGGGTGTCCACGTGTCGGAGTCGCAGTGGTAGTGCGGGCTGCGGAGAGTCGCGGTGCCGGTCAGCAGCACGACGGGGATGCCGCACCCGGCCCGCCGGACTCCTCGAGCTGCTGCAGCAGTGCGCCGCAGTTCGCTTGTCCGAACAATTGGTCAGCTCGCCCAACTGAGCAGGTCCGGCGGACCCTCCAGGACGCGCTCAACGCTCACGATCCAGATCCAGTCGACGCGGATGGCCGGCGCGGCCGGCAGATCGGTCAGGTCCATCATCGGTGGTTGCCTCCTTGTCAGTTCAGCAGCGTAGGCGCGGACATCGGGGACATCGGGTCATCCACAAGGCCTTCGTGGTTGGGCTCCTTTCGTCGCTACGCGACGTACGCCGCTAGACCCCCGAGCCCGCCCGCGCCCACCTGAACGCGGCCCGGACCAGCGTCGCCACGGCGGACCAGCCGGCCAGCGTCGTCGCGGTGGTGCGAACGGTGCCCATTCCTAGTCTCCCCACAGCAGGTCGAGGTCGGGTTCGTGAATGACGTCGAGGCGCTTGTCGGTGGCGTAGGCCGCGGGCTCGGGCACAACGAGGCGGCGCAACTGCCGCTCGGTGGCGCTGGGCTGCACCGGGGTCTCGTGGTCAGGATTTATCGCGGTCCTCCTCAGCGGCCCGGGCCCGGGCGGTCGGTGATGGGCGGCGTGCCCGGAATGTCGCGCTGCTGGCCGGGCGGCTTGGGGACGAAGGACTCGTCCAGGTCGGCCGCGATGTCGCGCATCTGGGTCTGGTATCGCTCCCACTCGCGGGGGTGAATGCCGTTCTGCAGGGCCGAGGCGACGATGGCGGCCATGGAGTAGGGCCGGTCGACGGGCACCTGATCGAGCGCGCACCAGGCCTTGGCGCCGTCGCCGTGCAGCCAGCTGGCGAAGCCAGACATGGAGGCCGGCGCTGCGCGGACCTCGTCCGGGCCACGGCGGGTGAGGTCGGTCCAGATGGCCATGTGGGAGGTGGAGTTCTCCCGACTCATGTCCTCCCAGAGCGCGTCGCGGGTGCTGATCGTCTCCAGTGCCACGAGCATTCGTGCGCCGTCGACGTCGGAGAGCCGGTTGCCGTCGGCGTGGAACTGCGCGAGCCGGTCCAGGGCCCAGCCCTGCTCCGCAGCGGGTGTGCTGGCCGAAGCCGCCGCTCGAGCCTCGGGGAGCAGCTGGGCGATGGGCTCGCGGTCGCCGACCATGGAGGCGGCGAGGGACTGGCGGCTGGCTGCCGGCTGGGCGGCGCCGGTCAGCACGGTCGCGGCCGCGATCCGTTCGGCGGTCGCCGACGTCTGCAGCCCGGTCTGGCTGGTGTTGAACTCACGCCAGCGCTCCCCGTCGGCCCACAGCCGGATGTGGGTGGTGATGCCCACGGTCTCGAGTCGCTTGGACAGGTGCTGGCTGGCCAGCTCGGCGCTGCGGCGGTCCTCGGTGAAGCAGACGATGGCCACCCGGGCGCCGGGACGGGCGTGGCGGCCGTAGGGGACGCTGAGGGCGTCCCAGACCTCTTCGCGCTCGGCGGCGTTCTTCGGCAGGTCGACGCGGGTGATCGGGAGCCCGGGTCCGAAGGGCACTAGGACGATCGACTCCTCGGGCTTGAAGCCGAGGACGTGCGGCACCGCGGCCAGCAGCTCGTCCGGGGACTGTACGACGAGATCCATCGG
>CAZDAO010000215.1:0-6465 GCA_964503015.1 uncultured Nocardioides sp.
ACCGGCTCAAGGACCGGCTGGCCGACCCCGTCGGCGACCGTGTGGTGGAGGGCCTGCGCCTGGCCCGGGAGGTGGGTGGCGGTGACCTGGGACGCCTGCTGCGCAACCTCTCCGGCTTCCTGCGCGACGACGCTCGGACCCGCTCGGAGCTGGAGTCCCGTCAGGCCTGGACGGTCAACGGCGCGAGGCTCGCGGTCTCCGCGCCGTGGATCGTGCTGCTGCTGATGTCGTTCCAGACGAGCGCGATCCGCCACTACGCCTCGCCCGGCGGCGTGATCGTGCTCGGCATCGGCTTCGTCGTGTGCGTCGTGGCCTACTGGGCGATGATGCGCATCGGCCGGCTCCCCGTCGAGAAGCGGATCCTTTCGTGAGCAGCCTCGTCTGGGGTGCCCTCCTCGGCGCGGCCGCCGGCACCGGGCTGCTGCTCGTGGTGCTACGGCTCGCGGTGCTGCGCCGCCCCCAGGTCGCCGACCGGGTGTTGCCCTACCTCCGCGACCTGCCGCTGCGCGACCAGGCGCCGGCCGTGCGGACGATGTCGTCCACGCCGACCTCGGCCGCGGCCGGGATCTTCGGTCCGGTGCTGCGGTCGGCGGCCGACCTGGTCGAGCGGGTGCTGGGCGGCAGCTCGTCCGTACGCCGTCGGCTCCAGCGGGCCGGCCTCGACCGCACGGTGCAGGAGTTCCGGATCGAGCAGGTGCTGTGGGGGCTGGTCGGGTTCGGCGCGGCCGCCGGCCTCGGACTGGTCCGCTCGCTCGGCGGTGTCGGCAGTCCCGGCTCCGCACTGGTGCTGTGCGCGCTCGGCTTCGTGCTGGGCGTCTTCCTGCGCGACAACCGCCTGAGCGCGCAGGTCAGGACCCGCGAACGGCAGATCCTCACCGAGTTCCCCACCATCGCCGAGCTGCTCGCCCTGTCCGTGGCGGCGGGGGAGAGCCCCGTGTCGGCGCTGGACCGCGTCGTGCGCCGCAGCCACGGCGCCCTCTCGCAGGACCTCGCCGCCGTCCTCGGCCGGGTGCGCACCGGCGAGCCGGTGGGTCATGCCTTCGAGGCCCTCGCCCGGTCGACCGGCCTGCCGATCGTGGCCCGCTTCGCGACCGGCATCACCGTCGCGATGGAGCGCGGCACCCCGCTCGCCGACGTGCTGCACGCCCAGGCCGCCGACGTACGCGAGGCCGGCCGCCGCCTGCTCATCGAGACGGCGGCGCGCAAGGAGATCGCGATGATGGCCCCCGTCGTGTTCTTCGTGCTCCCCGTGACCATCATCTTCGCCTTCTACCCCGGCGTGCTGGGCCTGCGCCTCACCACGCCCTGACCGGTCTCCCACGAAAGGACACACCGATGCAGCACCTCATCCTCGCCCTCCGCCCCGTTCCCGACCGCGAGAGGGACGAGCGGGGCGACGTTCCCGGCTGGGTGATGGTCACCCTGATGACCGCGATCGTGGTCGCGGCGCTCACCCCGTTCGTCGGCGACGAGCTGCGCGGCCTGCTCGAGCGTGCCTTCTCGATGGTCAGCGGATAGGTCGTCGCGATGACGCGTCGCGCGCGCGGTGAGCGCGGGGCCGCCGTCGTGGACTTCGTCCTGATCCTGCTCGTGCTGCTCCCGCTGGTCGTCGGGGTCCTGCAGCTCGCCCTCGTGCTCCACGTCCGCAACACCTTGGCGTCGGCGGCCGCCGAGGGTGCCCGGCACGCCGCGGTCGCCGGATCGTCGGCACCTGCCGGCCGGGCGAAGGTGGAGGAGCTCGTGGACGGCGCGCTCTCGCGGGAGTTCGTGCGCTCGGTGACGGTGCGCCCGGCGGTGGTCGGTGGTGCACCCGGCTACGAAGCGGTCGTCGAGGCCGACGTCGGGGTGCTCGGCCTCGGCGGGCCGGGGGTGCACGTCCGGGTGTCCGGCCACGCCGTCGCCGAGACGAGCGGCGTCGCGCCATGACGCGCCGTCGCGACGAGGCCGGGTCCGCGCTGGTCGAGTTCAGCTGGCTGGCGATCATCCTGCTCGTCCCGCTGATCTGGATCGTGCTGTCCGTGTTCGAGGTGCAGCAGGGCGCCTTCGCCACCAGTGCCGCGGCGCGGGCGGCCGGGCGGGCGTACGCCCTCGCTCCCGACGACGCGACCGGCGAGCGCCGGGCCAGGGCGGTCGTCGAGCAGGTGCTCGCCGACCAGGGCACGCCCGGGCAGCGGGCGACGGTCGAGATCTCGTGCGAGGCGCCCGGTGACAACTGCCACGTCGGCACCTCGGTGATCACCGTCCGCGTCGACTCCGGAGTCGACCTGCCGTTCTTCCCCGCGATCCTCGGCCGGGGCGCGGCGACCTTCTCCCTGGACGCCAGCCACACCGTGCCGATCGGACAGTACGTCGAGAGCGCGCCCGCGCCATGAGGCACCGACCGAGCACCCGGGACGAGCGCGGGCAGGTCACCCTGCTGATCATCGGCTTCGCCGGCATCCTGCTGATGGCGATCGTCGCGGTCATCGATGCGTCGGCGGCCTATCTCCAGCGCCAGGGACTCGACAACCTCGCCGACGGCGCCGCCCTCTACGGCGCCGACCTCGGCTCCGCGGGGATCTACGAGGAGGGTCTGGGCGAGCTGCGGTTGTCCCAGCAGGAGGCGGCGGTCCGGGCCGCCGTGCGCGAGTACCTCGCCCGGGCCGGCGCGTCCCGGACGTACCCCGGCATCGACGTCGGCGTACGGGTCGACGCCACCGGTCGTTCGGTCACCGTCCGGCTCGAGGCGCCGCTCGACCTCCCGCTCACCGTCCCCGGGTCACCGAGCAGTCCGCGGGTGGCCGCGAGCAGCACCGCGGCGGTCTCGGTCGTGGCCGGCGGCTGACCGACCTCCGCCGCGATCCGTCATGCGGATCGACACTCATGGGGTCGGGTTCGGATGACGGATCGGCCGGGGCCGGCGGAAACCCGCCAATCCGTCATGCGGATCGGCACGGATGGGGTCGGGTTGGGATGACGGATCGGGCAGCCGCCGGAGCCGCCGACATCCGTCATGCGGATCGGGAGGCATGCGGTGGGGTTCGCATGACGGATCGGCCAGACGCACGGCCTCGGCGCCGTCGTACCAGTCGCCCACCGCACGGATCCCGCGCACGGCCAGGGTCCGGCGCTGAACCGTGGGCCGGTGACGGTCGTCACCGGCCCCCACCCCGGCGGATGGACGCTGGCCGATTACTCGCCGGTCGCCGGTAGCGTCGCACGCATGACGGAGACCTGGCCCGGATCGGCCTACCCCCTCGGTGCGACCTACGACGGCAGCGGCACCAACTTCGCGCTCTTCAGCGAGGTCGCCGACCGCGTCGAGCTGTGCCTCATCGACGACGACCCGGCGGAGGACGGCAAGCGGCGCGAGACCCGCGTGGAGCTGACCGAGGTCGACGCCTTCGTCTGGCACGCCTACCTCCCCGGCGTGCAGCCCGGCCAGCGCTACGGCTACCGCGTGCACGGCCCGTGGGACCCCGATCAGGGCCTGCGCTGCAACCCCAACAAGCTGCTCCTCGACCCCTACGCCAAGGCGACGGTCGGCGAGTACGAGTGGGACCCCTCGGTCTTCTCCTACGACTTCGAGGACCCCGAGACCACCAATGACGACGACTCGCTGCAGCACGTGATGCTCGGCGTGGTGATCAACCCGTTCTTCGAGTGGGAGGGCGAGAGCCGCCCCCGCACGCCCTACCACGAGACGCTGATCTACGAGGCGCACGTCAAGGGCCTCACCCAGCTCCACCCCGACGTGCCCGAGGAGCTGCGCGGGACCTACGCCGGCATCGCGCACCCCGCGGTGATCGAGCACCTGACCCGGCTCGGCGTCACCGCGATCGAGCTGATGCCGGTGCACCAGTTCGTGCAGGACGACGCACTGGTGCAGAAGGGGCTGCGCAACTACTGGGGCTACAACACCATCGGGTTCTTCGCCCCGCAGGAGTCCTACGCCTCCACCGACGGCCTCGGCCAGCAGGTGCAGGAGTTCAAGGCGATGGTCAAGGCGCTGCACGCCGCCGGCATCGAGGTCATCCTCGACGTGGTCTACAACCACACCGCCGAGGGCAACCACCTCGGCCCGACGCTGAGCATGAAGGGCATCGACAACGTCGCCTACTACCGGCTCGTCGAGGACGACCCGCAGTACTACATGGACTACACCGGCACCGGGAACTCCCTCAACGTCCGCCACCCGCACTCGCTGCAGCTGATCATGGACTCGCTGCGCTACTGGGTGACCGAGATGCACGTCGACGGGTTCCGCTTCGACCTCGCCTCCACGCTGGCCCGCGAGTTCTACGACGTCGACAAGCTCTCCACCTTCTTCGAGCTCGTGCAGCAGGACCCGGTGGTCAGCCAGGTCAAGCTGATCGCCGAGCCGTGGGACATCGGCCCCGGCGGCTACCAGGTCGGCGGCTTCCCGCCCCAGTGGACCGAGTGGAACGGCGCCTACCGCGACACCGTGCGCGACTTCTGGCGCGGCGAGCCGGCCCTGGGCGAGTTCGCCTCGCGCGTCGCCGGCTCCTCCGACCTCTACGAGAACTCCGGTCGCCGGCCGTTCGCGAGCATCAACTTCGTCACCGCCCACGACGGCTTCACCCTGCGCGACCTCGTGTCCTACAACGAGAAGCACAACGAGGCCAACGGCGAGGACAACAACGACGGCGAGAGCCACAATCGCTCGTGGAACCACGGCGTCGAGGGCCCCACCGACGACCCGCACATCAACGCGCTGCGTGCGCGCGAGCAGCGCAACTTCATCACCACGCTGCTGCTCAGCCAGGGCGTGCCCATGCTGCTGCACGGCGACGAGCTCGGCCGCACGCAGCAGGGCAACAACAACGGCTACGCGCAGGACAGCGAGCTGACCTGGGTGCACTGGGACGACGCCGACCAGGGTCTCGTCGAGTTCACCGCCGCCGTGTCCCGGCTGCGCCGCGAGCACCGCACCTTCCGGCGCCGGCAGTTCTTCACCGGCCAGGCCGACGAGAACGGCCTCGACGACATCGTCTGGCTGCACCCCGACGGGCGCGCGATGGAGGAGGGCGACTGGGACTCGGGCCAGAAGTCGCTGGGCATGTACCTCAACGGCGACGCCATCAACACCCGCGACTCCCGCGGCAAGCCGATCACCGACGACCACTTCCTGCTGTTCTTCAACGCCGACGGCCCATGCGAGGTGACCCTGCCCCCGGCGGAGTACGCCGAGTCGTGGGACGTGCTGATCGACACTGGTGGCGTCGCCGACGAGCGGGGCACCTGCCGGGCCGGCACGACGCTCCCGATGGGGGAGCGGTCCACCCTCGTGCTCCGTGAGCACGTCGAGCCGGAGCCGGAGGAGACCGACCGCTCGGTGGCCGCATCGCTGAGCGCCGGGGCGGGAACAGAGGCGCCGTGACCTCCCCGGACCGGCGCACGCCGCACAGCACCTACCGGCTCCAGGTGAGCCCCGACTTCACGCTGTACGACGCCGCGCGGGTGCTGCCGTACCTCCACGACCTCGGCGTGGACTGGGTCTACCTCTCGCCGCTGCTGGCCTCCGAGCCCGGCAGCACGCACGGCTACGACGTGGTCGCCTTCGACCACGTCGACCCCGAGCGCGGCGGCGCCGAGGGTCTCGACGCCCTCTCCGCGGCGGCGCGCCGCCGAGGGATGGGTGTGCTCGTCGACATCGTGCCCAACCACGTCGGCGTCGCGACGCCTGCCGAGGACCCCTGGTGGTGGGACGTGCTGCGGCTGGGCCGGGAGTCCGAGCACGCGACCGCGTTCGACGTCGACTGGGCGGCGGGCGACGGCCGGATCCGGATTCCCGTCGTCGGTGACGACGACGAGGACGCCATCCGCGTGGGCGACGGCGTCGTCAGCTACCACGACCAGCGCTTCCCGATGGCGCCCGGCACCACGACGCTCGAGGAGCAGCACTACGAGCTGGTCAACTGGCGCACCGCCGACGAGGAGCTCAACTACCGCCGCTTCTTCGCCGTCAACACGCTCGCCGCGGTGCGCGTCGAGGACCCCGAGGTCTTCGCCGAGACCCACGTCGAGATCAAGCGCTGGTTCGACGAGGGCCTCGTCGACGGACTGCGCGTCGACCACCCCGACGGCCTGCGCGACCCCAAGCGCTACCTCGACGACCTCGCCGCGCTCACCGGCGGGGCCTACGTCCTGGTCGAGAAGATCCTGGAGCCCGGCGAGGAGCTGCCGCGCGACTGGGCGACCGCGGGCACGACCGGCTACGACGCCCTCGCGCTCGTCGACCGCGTGCTCACCGACCCGGCCGGCGAGGCGCCGCTGACCGCGCTCGAGGACCGGCTGCGCGGTGCGCCCGTCGACTGGGAGCGGATGGTCCACGACAACAAGCGCGCCGTCGCCGACGGCATCCTGCACTCCGAGGTCCTGCGCATCACCCGGGAAGTGGTTTCGAGGCTCGCTCCGCTCGCACCTCAACCAACGAGCAGCTCGGTGGTTGAGGTGCGAGGAGCG
>CAZDAO010000216.1:0-6460 GCA_964503015.1 uncultured Nocardioides sp.
GCCACCACCTCAGCAACGCTGCTTGACACCGGTAGAACCTGGGATGTCTGCCGCTATCGGTGCGCGGATCTGTCGAGATGAGTCCATGCAGGTGAGAGGCTCAGACCTATGAGCCAGGACCGCACTGAGGTCGTCGAGCAACTCCGACGCGTCATCGCATGGGAAGTCGAAGCCCAATGTGGTGTCCATCGAGCCGTTGAGGACATGCCGCCCCTCATCGCCGACACCCTGCTCGACTACTTCGACGTTGCGATCAAGCCCGGGGTTGACCTGCCGTAGAACGTCCGGATCTGCCGCGATCAGCTCGACCGGATCTGCCGATGTCCGTACGTTGTCCCAGAGAACTGCGCGCCTGCTGTTTCACTCTGGCGTCATCGCCGCAGGCGCGCGACGATCGTGCTGGTCTTAGTCATGGCTCCACCCAACCCGGACGTCACTACAACCAGACGCAGAGATGGCGTTCTGTTGCGAGAGGTTCGCCGCAGCTCGTCTGGAAGCTTCAGCTTCAACCTCACGGTGCCCGCTCGCTCGGCCATCGTGGACACCGCTTCCAGGTCCACCGGTCCTCGGCTGGTTCTCACGCGTCCCCCTGCCGCGACGGCCGTAGCCCGGGCGACCCTCACGACTACGTCCACGCGCGTCCTGGTGACGTTGGTGATCCGAGGTCGGGGACGCGGCGGGCGGACGCCGAAGTCGGCCCGCCCTTGGTTGCTGCCGAGTGGGGACAGACTGGGCGACGGGACCCGGCTGGCGCCGCAGGCGCTGTACATGAACGACACGTGCTCGACCTGAGCAAGCTTGACGCGTTTGCCGCGTTGAACCTCGACGGCCTCGGTGGTTCCGCGACGACACTGCACACCTTCGGGGCGGGCGAAGAGGAACAGCACTCGATCCGTGCCGCTGCCACCAGCGATCCGCTCGGTACCGCGCGCGAGGTCCCGCTTGCCGACGACGATGAGGTCATTGCCAGAACCGGCATTCAGCCGGTCCGCGCCGCGCCCACCGACCAGGGCGTCGTCCGCCGGACCGCAGCGGACGTTGTCTGCGTGCGCGCCCGCCTCGACGTACGTCGGCTCGGCGCCGCACCGTAGCCGGTCTGCACTGCTGGTGCCCAACAGGTCGGCACCGGTTTCGGCGACGCTGATCTCATACGCGCCGGCGCCTGCCACGGAGGTCACGTCGACCTGGAAGCGTCCGCCCATCGCAACAGAGCTCACGCTCACTGGTGCGCCGGCGACAGACGCGTCAGCTGAGGCGACGACAGCCCCGGTCTCCACGTCCCGAGCAACCAGCCTGAGCTGTTGCCCGTCGAGGGGATTCGCCGAGAACGACACCGGCCGCCAGGGCCTGGTGCTGAACTCGTGCGTCGCGGTGGCTGCGGGCCCGTCCAGAACTCCGGTGCTGCTGACCGACGGCGCGAGGGGACCGCCCGAGCCGGTGCCGTTGGGGTCCTCCATGTTGGTCAACCCGCCTCGCTGCACCAGGTCGGCGAACCCCTGCTGGTTCTCGGCTCCGTCGATGACGGAGTACACACCGCCGGTGGCTGCGATGAGTCGTACCAGCGCGGAGTCAGGCGTGAACGCCCTGCGTGCTTCCGTGCCGGCTCTTGTGTCACGCCGCGCGGCCGGTGTTCTCGTGCGGAAGGTCCCGGGCGCGGAGAGGAAGCCGAAGTTCACTCGGATCCCCAGTGCGGCCGCCTGTCCCAGCGCACCGGGCAGACTGTTTCCGCCGTCCTCGCCATCTGTGAGGACGACGATTCCCGTGCGGTCCTTCACAGGTGCGTTCGGATCTGCCGTCAGCAGGCTGATCGCAAGACTGACGCCCGCACCGATGTCGGTGCCACCTTCCGAGTCGATACCGGCGAAGTTTGCCAGCGAGGGGTCGGCGAGCGGTGAGATCACCGATGCACTCGTGTCGAACTGCACGACGGCGCTCTGATCGGGCTGTTCGTCGTCCCGGGCCTCTGCCTCGGAGATGAGACTTTCGTTGACCGCCCGTCCAGCGGCGATCCGCAGGTTCGACGGGTCGGTCTCCTGGTTGGATCCGGAGGAGTCGATGACGATGACGATCCGCCGCCCGGTGCAGTCCTTCAACGGATCGTCCCGCGTCAGCGCGCAGATCATCAGGTTCCCCCTGCGGGCGCCGTACCGGCTGACCAGCTCGGCCGAGAGGTCGGACCATTGGCGTCGCGCTTCCGCGATCGCTCCTGCGACGGCTCGTGCGAAGTTGGTATCCACCCGACCGCGCTCCGTTCGGGGGCCGCTCGTCGCGCCCGTGCGGGGGTCGATGAGCCCGTTGTCCTTGTTGAGGGTGCCGTGCGTGATACGGCGGCGGCAGCCGAGCGGCACGAGGGAGAAGCAGCCGGTCGCGAGGTCGCGGGGCACGGCGGCGGCAGCAGTCGATCTCAGCGACATCACCGGGGCGACGCCAGCGTTGCCCAGCCCAGGTGGGTTGTCGATCGAGATGCCGTGCGACGGGTCCGCTACGTCCGCCCAGTTGCTGTGCGAGTAGAAGTCCTCGACGCCGTGCAGCGCACGACCCAGGCCTTCGAGCACGTCGCACTTGGCCCGGCCCGAGGCTCCACCCACGAAGGTGCACGAGCTGGTCAGGCGTACCTCGCTGGGCTTGATGCGTCCCTTGTCGTCGAGCAGACGCTCCGCCGCCCGCACCGCCTGCTCGAAACGGCCCCGGAGGTGGGCGCGGCAAGAGTTGAGCTCCGCTGTGGCTGCCGCGCGGGACTGCGGGTAGCCCGGTCGGTCCAGGAAGTCCGCGGAGTCGCAGTGTGCTGCACCGTTGAAGATCTCGTCCGCGTCCGGGGAGCCGACCGCTCCGGAGGTGCCTCTCTCCCCGGCGAGCTGAGCGATCGTGCGCGGTTCGAAGCAGAGGCCGCTCGAGGAGCCGGTGCACGCAAGCGCCGCCCGGGTGATGCGCTCGTGCTCGGCCTGCTGGGGCGTACCCCTGCCGTTGACAGTGCCGAATCCAAGCGCTCCGGGGGGCCCCGGCAGCAGGCCGGCAGCGAGAACGATTGCCAGGGCGGTGGGCACCGCCGCTGCCCAGGACCGCCGCCTTCGTGCCGGGCCGCCGCGCAGAGACCTGGTCGGTCCGCGGTGAGCTGTTGCGCAGAACATGGCGCTCCCCCTGCCCCAAGCCACGTCGACGCGCCCCTACGCGCGTGCGGCTGTGACACCAGTTTCAAGATGGAGCCGTAACGGACTTCGTGCCATGGGTACTTCTACCCAGGAGCCCAAGCTCCTGAGCGCGGAGGACTGCGCTCAAGCGGTCATGTGTCCCGAGCTTGGCATAGAGGTGCGACAAGTGTCGGTGCACCGTGCGCGTGGACACCGACAAGCGCCGACCGATACCGGCCGCCGGCAAACCTTCCGCGAGCAACACCAAGACCTGGTACTCACGACTCGTGATTCCGAGTCCCGCAACCACACCAAGGGACGGGTAGCTCCCCTCGCAAGGGCGAAACTGCGCCGGCAGGTCGACCGAATCGTCCAGGGCGACGAGGTCGCGTTCGCTCCGCCCCTGTGACGTGGTCCCCCGCTGATCCAGCCAGACGGCGTGCTCGACCACGGCGATCACCGGACGCCTCGCCAGGGCAAGGAGCGCCAACTCCTCCGCCTTGAAGTCGCCCTCTCGCGCGAAACCGATCATTCGCAGCACCGGCCCCCCAGAGTCGAGGCGGATGCCGCCCGTCTCGGTGCAGCCCACCGTGCGCCGTAGCACGTCGTACGCCTGACTGTGCCGCCACGCGGACCTGTCGTCGACAACCGACGAGACCATCGCGACTCCGGTGTGTCCCGCCAGCCAGTAGTTGAGGACCGGATGAGCCTGCGGCATACCCAGAGCCGCATCGACGAGCGACTGGGTGTCGATGTCCGTGGGTCTGGTGCGCAGATCGCAGTCGTGCCGGCTGAGGTCGAGCGACCCGACGCAGACCGCGTCGGCGCACACGGCATCGCCAAGCCGGATCGCGACGAGCTGGAGCACCTGGCTGGGCGACCGACCGAGGCTCAGCACCTCCACCGCCTCGGCGAGGACATCGGTGACGATCTTGGCCGCGGCTACCGGACTCCCCTGCTCGCCCATGGAAGCCCCCCGAGAACAGACCACGTTGCCCACGCTGACTGTGGTCCTACTCAGGATCTGATGGCGCCGCCGAGCGGTCAAGGTCGGGCCTGCGCCTGCTACTCGAGCGACATCGAGAGTCCATCCGACCAGCGCACTCGACTATCCGAGCTGTCGCACCACACGTGGGTCGACACCCCCGGATGCTGAACATCTCTTGGCTAGGGGCCACCCGACTCGAAGGCTTGAGCCGGACACCTGGTCCAGGGCGGCGCCGGCCGCTCCTGAGTCCCTGAACGGCTTCATCCGTCGAGGTCGGCGAGCAGCTCCTCGACCGCGACACGGCACGGGTTGCCGTCGGGGAGAGGGTGAGCGCCCCTCGATCAGCCCGAAGAACGTGTCCATCGTGATCGGTTCTTCGAGCGGCAACGGCGCGGGCGGCTCGCGCCGGACCGTCCGCAATCCGAGGTCATGGGCTCAGTCGCGGCCCAGTACGTCCAGCGCGTCGTACGTCGTGGACGTCGTGCCGTCAGGGCGCTCCGTTACGCGAACGAGCACGAGAAGGCGGATCTCCTGCTTTACATGCGTCTGCTCGATGATCTCCGGCTCGAGGGAACTGGCGTCGACCGATCGCAGGCCGTCGGGCGTCTCGATCTGCCACTTGGTGAGGTCGGAGACGGTACGCACGATGCCGGTCAGTTCCTGCTCCTGACCGTCCAACGCGCGACCTGTCACGAACTCCCGAAGCCAGCCGGCCGTGCCTGCGGTAAGAGTCGCTCGACGCGTTGCGGCATTTGGCTCGGCCCACACCACGTCTAGGTCGAAGTGAGCCTTCTCCAGCACGTCAGCCAGTCGCCTGACGTGGGACGCGACTCGGGGACCCAGCTGCCGGATCGCATCACCCAGCTCGTCGGCGTCGGGACCGGTGTTCGACGCCTGGTCCAGTAGGGCGATGAGGGTCTCGGACGCCAGGTCGGCGAGCGGGCGCGGCGTGTCGTACGCGACCATCTGCCCGTCCTCGCTGGTTTCACGAAGTGGGTTTGCTTCAGGAGCCAGGTCGAGCTGAATGGAGCCCGTGGCAGGCGCAGCGGTGAGGGTCAAGCGGGTGCGCTGCACCACCTCGCGGGGGATCTGCCCGAATGAGCTACGAACGCCCTCTAGCGACGCCCCCACCGCGGTGACGCACCTCTGCCACGAACTGGCGACGGCGCCAACGTCGTCGAGTGGCGCACTGTGCCCGATCACGCCCGCTCCCGTGAGCCGCACGCTCCCGCGCGACGCCAAGTCGCGGACATCTTCTCGCTGTCGGATCATCGCCTCGACGCTCATCCGGCCCAGGTCGTCAGCCTCCGACCAGGTCACCTCGGGCAGAGGCCCCTCAGCGCGCTCCATGAGGCGCTCGAAGGCGCTACCGTCACGCGTAGCCATCGAAGATCACCTCCACATACCCACGGGACGGGACGGCGTCGCTGCGCGGATCCGCCGAGCGACGTCGTGACCACAGATCGTCCCAGTACCCACGACGTTCACGGTACCCCCGCGTCCACGAGGGCGCCTGCGGTCCGGGCGTCGGCCACCACTCCAAGATGAACGAGTCCACCGACAGTGAGAACAGGGTCTTGACCTGGTTGTCGGCCACTGCCTGGATCAGCTGGGCTCGACGCTGATCAGGGCTGAGGAGCGCGGCCTTCACCGCGGCCCACTCGACGACGTAGACGGCGTCGATGTCTCCCGGCTCGCCCTTGTCGGTGAAGAAGCTCCCGCCGAGCCAGACAGCCGGCAGGGTCACCACGTCCCGAACGCCCTCGGTGAGGGTGAGCCAGTGATCCCATACCTCGGCTCGCTTGGCGGACTGGCCCGTCACGAATGCAGCCTCGATTTCCGGCAAAGTGGCCGGCCACCGACCAAGCGGCAATGCGCCATTGACCAACGCCGGCACCGGCATCGGGACCCCCGTCCGTTCGTGTGATGCGCGTAGGTTGCCACGGCAGACGGCGCGCTGTCAGCGAATCGCTGACTAGATTGGCCGGCGACCGTCGCACAGAACTACAAGCGCATAGAGAGCGAGCAGCGTGGGTAGCATCCGTGGATGAGTGATGAGCAGAACGACCCGAAGTGTCCTAGCTGTGGGGAGCCGATGCCGCTGGCCATAGGCGATCCCGACCGCGTTGAGCGTGGCCCTAACGACACCGTGGTCATGAATCTGCCGATCGGTCGCCAGTGCGAGAACCCGGACTGTCCCAGCAACGACAGCGACCTGGCGCCGGTGGCTGATGCTCAGGAGTGGCTGAACACGCCCGGTACCGCGGGCGGGGCCAACGGGGGCGCTTGACCTCCACTCGGGACTGCTGCACGGATAGGTGACTCGCGGCCACTGCGTACCACC